>CAZXOQ010000027.1:0-15107 GCA_964642415.1 uncultured Christensenella sp.
ATTTTATATATGAAAAAATATTATACCTATAAAATAAAAAAATCCGTAAGCGTTACGGACCTTAAAACGGTAGAAAAGCTAAAGTTTGACGACGGATACGCGTATCCGCAAGAAAAACACCCCTTTTTTGAATTTATTTACGTTAACAGCGGCAACGTATTGTGTTTTTCAGACAGTAAAACCGTATCGTTAAAGGCAGGCGATTTTAAGCTTATCGCGCCTAACGTAAACCATTATTACAAAGCGCAAACGCCGTCAGAAGTATTTATCGTTTGCTTTCAGTCTAAATCCGAAACGCTTGAAATTCTTGAAAATCCCGTTTCTTTAGACAGCCGAAAGCGCGTGTTGATAGAAAAAATATCCGAAGAAGCCGAAAACTCTTTCGTTTTCCCCTTTTCCGATATGCTTGTTCCGAAAAACAATCAATTATTCGGGGCGCAACAGCTAACCGAACTGCTTATTGAAGAACTTTTGATAGAGCTATTGAGAGAAACGATAGAAGACGCCAAAATCAAGCTGGTTAAAAGCAATTCAGAATTAAAAGACAATATTGTTGAAGACACCGTTCTTTATCTGAAAAACAATTTATACGGCAATCTAACGCTAAAAACCGTTTGCAACAAAACGCTTTATAGCAATACGTATATCAATAAACTGTTCAAAGAAAAAACGGGCTGTACCGTAATGAAGTATTATCAAATGCTAAAAATAGAAGAGGCAAAAAAACTATTAAAAACCGAGCTTACCGTAAACGAGGTGTCGGATAAGCTTTTCTTTTCAGACGTAAACTATTTTTGTAAGGTATTTAAAAAACATACGGAACAATCCCCCGTAAAATATAAAAAACAATTTGAAAGATAAAAGCCCTTTATTAAAACAAATAGCCGCAAAACACCTTATAAAATCTGTTTTTAAGTTATAAAATCATAAAAACTTTATTGTCTAAAAATTTTTAATTCTACCGCTCCAAACCGCGGTAGTTTTCGATAAAACCGCAAAAAAAACCGCTATATCGTTTTGAAATGAACCCAAAAGTTAGACTCTTTTGTAGGTACATATCATTTGCGAAATAGCGGGTATAATTTTATTTTTTGAAGCAATACCTATATAAAAATAGTTTTTGCCCCGTTAGAGCCTACGCTCATTTATTTTTCACGAGCTTGTTATAATAAACCGTCGCTCCGCCGGAACTCTTTACGCTATCGAAATTTGTAGCGAGATATCCGTAAAATTCTTGCAAAGAACCTTCTTCTAAACAATTCTTAAAAATCACGTGGCTTTGCATTTTGCTTATATATAGATAAAAACAGCTTACGTCTTCTTCTACGCGAAAGAGATATTTATACGTTGCTTCAACGCGACTAGAATAAATGTCGGGTTTTTCCGTTTCGATAATAATCTTATTCTCGTCAAAAGAATATATTTCCGTCGTATCGTTGCCCATAATGCTCATTGTGGAATTAACCTTTTTTTGCATATGCTTGGTTAAAAGCTTAGTTAACGGAAAAAGAAACACACCGAACAACACTAACAATATGCCGTATACGATATCGAATACGCGATCGTCTTCGGCGACTTCGGGATCGTCTATTAACCCTGCAAGCAAAATAATAATACCCAAAACAACCAAAATAACAGCTAATACTCTAAACAATCCTTTAGATTTGCCTAAAACTCTGCCGTTAAGCGCCGCCGTAGACTCCGAATTGAATTTTGTAACAAACCTTACCATCACGCACCCCTTATAATAAACTACCTTTCTTCTCTAAAATAGTTAACCCCTAGCGACGCCGGCGGCTGAACACTCTTGTTTCCTATTATGCTTGTAATAATAAGCACCACCACCGTAACAAAGTAAGGTATAAGCTTAAACAAAGGTTTTTCGGTTATAGATACGTTTACGACATCGGAAATAATGTACAACGCACCAAACAAGAAAGAACCTAAAATACTCAAATCGGGTTTCCAAAGCGTAAATATTACGAGCGCAATCGCAAGCCAACCTAACCCCTCTATTGTACTTGCGTTTTCCCAGCTGCCGCCAATGTAATCCATTATATAATACATTCCGCCAAGCCCCGCAATTGCAGAACCGATTAATATCGCCCCGTATTTATAACCGTTTACGTTTATTCCCGCAGCGTCGGCAGTTGCGGGGTTTTCACCCACGGCACGTAAATTTAAGCCAACCCTCGTCTTTTTTAAAACGAACGCTGCAACTAACGCGATTGCGATAGCTAAATAAACCAAAAATCCGTAGCTTAAAAATATATCGCCAAACCACCCCAAATCGGCACTACCTAAAATCGAGCTTTTTATAACTTTACTTGCTGCCGCAAAAAAAGTTCTATCAACGTAATTATCTATAAAGAATTGTGCGAAACCCGAACCAAAAATGGTAAGAGCAAGCCCCGTAATGTTTTGATTTGAACGAAGCGTTACCGTTAAAAACGAATAGATTACGCCTCCGAACGCCCCGAATAATGCCGCAAAAAAAATCACGATAAACATTAACACAATCCAGCTTGCATTATTAGCCGAAGCAAGCGAGTTCATATAAAGCGAAACACCCCAACAACCGCCTGCCGTACCCATACACATAATACCGGGGATTCCTAAATTCAAATGCCCCGATTTTTCCGTTAAAATTTCACCTACGCAACCAAATAGGAAAACCGCGCCGATACTTATCGCACCCGTAAGTAAAACTATCATACTATTTTTTCTCCTTTTCGTTTTGCTTAGTTTCCGTATTCGCCGTTTCGTCGCTCATAAAATCTGCTTTCGATTCTACCGCTTTACCTTTATTTTTACGAAACATAACTTTATACGTTATAAAGAATTCGCAACCGATTATAATAAAATACACAATGGCAATTATTAAGTTAGTTATAGAATTATTAGTTACGCCGAAAGCTGATTGCACTTGCCCCATACCCTTAGTTACGAAAACGACCAACAATGAGGCAAAAACCATAATTATAGGATTAAATTTTGCAAGCCATGCAACCATTATACCCGTAAATCCCATATTGTTTGCAGTATCCATATTTATCGAATGATTGATAGAGCCTGCCAACAAAAGACCTACTAAGCCGCACACCGCGCCTGAAATAGCAAGAGTTCTTATAATGATTTTTTTAACGTTCATTCCGGCGTATTTTGCCGTTTTCTCACTCTCGCCCACAACAGCGATTTCGTACCCTTGTTTGCTTTTTTTCATATAAAAAAACATAAGTGTGGTAACCAACACGGCAACTATTAAGGTAAGCATATAATCGTTTGCGATTTTAGGCAAATGTCCCGTATAAACTATACCGAGAGATGTTTCAGGATAAGCCCAATTATATGTAAAATAAGAAACCAAGCCCGTTGCGATATAATTCATCATCAACGTAAACAACGACTCGTTTGTTTTAAAAAATGCTTTAAATATTGCGGGAATAACTGCCCAAACAGCACCTGCCGCAACCGAGCATACAACCATTAAAACGTTTGCAAACCCCGTAGAATTTGCAGCTAATTGCGAACGCATTATAGCAACGGTAACAAGAGCACCAATCAAAACCTGACCGTTGCCGCCCAAATTCCAAAATTTCATTTTGAATGCAGGCAATAACGCCAATGAAACACAAAGAAGCAACGCCGTATCGCGTAACAACAACCAAATTCTGCGAGAAGAACCGAATGCTCCGTTAAAAAGTTCACCCAAAACCTTTATTGGATTTGCACTGAAAAACAATCCACACAAAATACAACAAAACAAAATGCTACCTAAGATTGCGCCCGCACGTATAATAACGGCTTTTTTCAAAGACAATTCTCCACGTTTTACTATGCGGAACAACGGCTCGCGAACGGTTTTAATTTCTGTCATAATCTTCAGCTTCTCCTTTTTTCGTTGTAAAAGTTAATTCATTATCACCGTTTTCTTCGTGTTTTATCTTTGCCGCTTGCCACTCTTCTTCGGTAAGAAGACTATCTTTTGCCAAGCCTAAATTTTTATCTTTCTTTTCTTCGGTAAGATTAAGCGAACCGGTCATCATAAGGCCAAGCTCTTCTTTAGTGGTTTTTTCCGCATGGACGATTCCCATAACTTTACCGTGACACAAAACCATAATTTTATCGCAAAGCGCAAGCATAACGTCTAAGTCTTCGCCTATAAACAATATCCCCGTACCCTTTTTCTTTTCTTCGTTTAATATATCGTAAATAACGTAAGAAGAGTTTATATCGAGTCCTCTAACGGGATACGCCGTAACGATAACGTTAGGGGCAGCTTCGATTTCGCGCCCGACTAAAACTTTTTGTACGTTACCGCCTGACAATCGCCTTACCGGTGTTTCGGTTGAAGGGGTTACAATACCCAATTTTTCTACCAATTTTTTGGCGCACTCTCTCGCACTCTTTCTATCTACAAAAAAGCCTTTCCCTTCGCCGTAAGTTTTTAGCATCATATTATCGGTTATCGAAAAAGAAGGTGCTAAACCCATCCCCAAACGATCTTCGGGGATAAAACTCATAGAAACGCCCTTTTCTATTATTTGTTTCGGAGGTAAACCTATAAGGCTTTCACCCTCATGCATAATCAAGCCGCCGCGAACCGTTCTCAATCCGGCAATCGCTTCGCAAAGTTCTTTCTGCCCGCAACCGGCAACGCCGGCAACGCCCAAAATCTCTCCGCCGCGAACGTAAAAACTAACGCCGTCTATCGCGCGGCTACCGTCGTCGGCATCCACGGACAGTTCGCGTATTTCAAGTAACGGATTTACTTTCTCGGTTTTAACGCGCTCGATTTTTAAATCGACTTTTTTGCCCACCATCATTTCAGTAAGCGCTTTTTCGTTTGTTTCACACGTGTTTACTACGCCGATGTATTTGCCCTTTCTTAAAACGGCAACCCTATCCGATATTTCCATAACCTCGTTGAGTTTATGCGTTATAATAATAACCGACTTGCCGTGAACCTTCATATTACGGATAACGTTAAAAAGTTTTTCCGTTTCTTGAGGAGTTAAAACAGCGGTCGGTTCGTCTAAAACAAGGATATTCGCGCCGCGATATAATACTTTTACGATTTCAAGCGTTTGCTTTTCGCTAACAGCCATATCGTAAATCTTTTTATCTAAATCTATTTCAAAACCGTACTTAGAACAAATTTCTGTTACTTCCGCACGGATTATATTCGTTTTCTCTTTTAAGCCGAGCGCTATGTTCTCAAGCGCCGTAAAAACTTCAACCAACTTAAAATGCTGGTGAATCATCCCCACGTCGAAATCGAAGGCCTCTTTAGGAGAGCTTATTTTTACCTTTTCTCCGTTAATATAAATATCGCCTTCGTCTTGATGATATATTCCCGAAAGCATATTCATAAGCGTTGTTTTACCGCTGCCGTTTTCACCAAGTAACGATAAAACTTCCCCTTTTTTAACACCGAAAGAAACGCCCTCGTTGGCAACTACTTGCCCGAAGCGTTTTGTAATATTATCGAATTGTACCGCGTAATCGGAACAATCGTTTGCGGTTTGTAAAATATCAGCCATATTCGCCGCCTTTATTTTAGTGTTTTATAAAATAATATATCCAAGGGGGCAGTTTGCCCCCTTGGGTATAAGTTTAGTTCAAGTGAAAAATAATATTAGTCACCAAAATTAATATTGAGTAACGTAATTCCGTCAATTTGTATATCAAAATACGGAGCAGAACGGAATTCGCTTTCCGCAAAATACGTTATTTCGTTTTCAGTCTTAATAGCCTCGGTATCGGGCGTAAATTCATCATCGGTATCAACATCTGCCTTATAAGAGTCGATGTTTTCGCCTTTAACGGTAAATTTAGAGCAATCGAATACCTTGCGTGTTCCTGCTTTAAGTTCTTCAATTACGCTATTAAGGTAAGCTTCCGTTCCTTCTGCAGCGGCAGTGCCGAGTTCGGTAATAGCAACGGATCCGTTACCCCAAGTTGAGCCTAAACCTTCAGCCCAATCGTGTTCAACACGAAGACCGCCCTTAACGCTTTCAATAATATATTCATAATAGGGTTGCCAATTGATTCTTGAAGAAATAATAAAGGTATTGGGGCAAGAAGCAACGGTAGAGCCATTGTAAGAAACGTTAGGAACGCCGGCATTTTCACAAGCAGAGGGCGCACCCATAGAATCCGCGTGTTGCGAAATTAAAACGCAATGTTCCTCGTTAATAAGTTTTTCGGCAGCGGTCTTTTCTGCAGTTTCATCGTACCAAGAACCGGTAAAGGTTACTTTCAAGGTAACGTCTTCAACTACCGAACGAACGCCTAAGAACCAAGATGTGTATCCGGAGATAACTTCAGCATAGGTAAAAGCGCCTACGTAACCCAATTTGATTTTGCCGTCTTCTTTGTTTTCATCTTTAATTTTGCCGTCGTTAATCATCTCTTGAAGTTTCAATCCTGCGGCAACACCTGCAAGATATCTGCCTTCATAGATAGAAGCAAACGCGTTGTGATAGTTGTTAAGATTTTCGGTATGCGCCTTAGTTCCGGTTGCATGAAAGAACATAACGTTTCTAAATTCTTTAGCAGCCTTTATAATGTAGGTTTCATGACCGAACGAATCCGCAAATATAAGATCGCAACCTTGATCTACGAGATCCGCAGCAGCAGTATAGCAGGTATCGTTTTCCGGAATGTCCGTCTTGATAATATACTCAACCTTCTTAGCTCCGCAAGCCGCTTTGAAAGCGTCTATAAAGTTCTTGTCGTACGTCGAACTTTCGCCGTGTAAGCAAATAAGACCTACTTTAACGTCAGTCTTGTCTTCACCGCAAGCGGTAAAACCGACGCAGCATGCTACCGACATTATAGCGGTAAGCAAAAATGTTAAAAGTTTCTTCATTATAAAAACCTCCATACCCTTTTTAGGGTTTTATTTCCTTTTTATAAAACGGGTTTTAGCGATTATTGTTTTCTGAAAGTAATTTCGCCCGTTTTTTCGTTCATAGCGTCAACGATTGCGAGAGATAAAAGATCAATCCCCTCAGCCCGAATTTTATCGCCGCCGCCCTGAAAACCCTTTTCCACCGCGACGGTAACGCCGCAAAGCGTTGCGCCCGATTGTTTTACTATATCGCGAAGCGCGTTGGTGGCATTGCCGACAGCCAAAAAATCGTCTACAATCAAAACCTTGTCTGAATTTTTCAAATACGCCTTAGGAAGAATCAAATTATTGGTTTCTTTATGGGTGAAAGATTCGCATTCCGAAGAATAAGTTTCGCCCACCACGTTAAGCGTTTTAGATTTTTTTGCAAAAACCATATCGCAACCGAACCGCTCCGCCACTAAAATAGATAACGCGATACCGGAAGCTTCAACCGTAAGAACCTTGTTCACGCCGCAAGCGGAAAAGTGTTTACAAATCTCATCAGCCATTTTACACAGCAAAGAAGAATCCATTTGGTGATTGACAAAATCCCCCACCTTAAGCACGTTACCGGGAAGAACCTTCCCTCTTTTTGCGATTTCTTTTTCTAAAAGCTGCATTGCGCCAAACCTCCGCCGCGTAAAAAACAAAAAAACGGATTGATCTTTCAAACCGTTTGCCAATAAATTTCCGACCACCGGACGAAACGAAGAAGTCAAGCCGGAGAAAGATGTTCCAATAGTCGCGCCTGTGGCGGTGCGGTAGAGACGTTCGCGCCGAATTATGCGAACTTATATTGGCAAAATTCAATTTACGCTTAGATTGTAACAAAAAAAAATACCTCCGTCAAGCGTTTGATGGGGGTATTGAAAATTTTGTGTTTTTTTGCAAAAAACTATCAAGATTTTGTGTTTTTTAGACAAATTTAGCGGTATCGATAAGATCTCTTACTTCTCTTTTCGGTTGCGTTTCAATAAATCCCAATCGAGATTATCCGCGGAATATTTTTCAACGTAATCGATAACTTCTTCTTCGGTTTTTACGGTCTTATAAAGCTTTTTACATTCTTCGTTGACGAACTTGCGCTCTATAATGCCGTCGAACATTTTATCCAATCCCGAATAATATCCTTCTATATCGTAAACGGCTATGGCTTTTTTGTGCCTGCCAAGCTGTTTAAGAGTAAGCACTTCAAAAAACTCTTCAAACGTGCCTATGCCGCCGGGTACAATAATAAACGCGTCGCACCCGTCTTCCATTTTTTGCTTTCTTTCAGCCATTGTTTCTGTATAAATAATCTCGTCGGCGTCATAATAAATCCCCTCGTAACCGTTTTCTTCAAAAAACTTAGGAATAACGCCCGTTATTTTAGCTCCGCTTTTTTTAAATCCTCTCGCGGCGGCGCCCATCAACCCCTCGCTACCTGCACCGAATATAAGAGAGTGCCCGCGCTCGCCCAACTTTTTGCATAACGAATAACATTTTTCTTTATACACGGAAGCAACAGACTCGCTTGCCGCGCCGAATACACAAATAACCATATATAACTCCTTTCGGGTTTCCCCGTTTTTAACAATACTTTTACTATATGCCGAAAACCGCGATTATATCACGCCGCAAAAATTTATAGCTTTTTTTCACGCTTTGTAAAAGCAAATCGCCTTTAGCTAGTTTTATTTTAATATAAACGCGCGGCTTTTGTCAACTTTGTACGACGCGTTACCCGTTTTGCGTTGCATTTATTTTTTTTATGTGTTAAAATTAAGCGGATATGATATTAACGCTAACTGTTTCGGCAATAACCGTCGCCTCGATGACGGCTTCCATAATTTTTAAGCCGTATGTAAAAATCGGTGGCGCGAAAATAGGCTTATACTGCCTTATTTCGGTGACGGGCGCGCTCGTGCTTTTGCTTTGCGGCTGCGTTTCCGTTGGCGACGCGATAAACGGCATTACGGCAAACACCGCCGTAAATCCGCTTAAGTTATTGGCGTTGTTTCTTTCTATGACGCTTATCTCGGTATATTTAGGTGACGCCGGCTTTTTCACTTATATTGCGGACAAGCTGTTTAAAACCGTTAAAGGCAGCGCCGTAAAACTTTTTTGCGCGTTATATTTTGTAGTGGCGATTCTGACGGTTTTTACTTCTAACGATATAATAGTTTTAACGTTCACTCCGCCCATTTGTATTTTTGCAAAAAAAGCGAAAATATCGCCCGTGCCTTTTTTAATAGGAGAATTCGTTGCGGCAAACACTTGGAGCTTAGCGCTTATAGTCGGCAATCCTACGAATATTTATCTCGCCGGAAGCGCGGGAATTGCTTTTTTTGAATATATTAAAGTAATGATACTGCCCGCGGCGGCTGCGGGACTTGCCGCATTTGCGGCTTTACTAATAATATTCCGCAAACAGCTAAAACAACCGATTACAAAAAACACGGATGAAGCAAATTCGCCCGTTCGCGTATGTTTGCCGCCAATGCTTGCCGCCCTGATAACGCTTATCGCGTGTATAATTTTGCTTGCGATATCCTCTTTTATAAACGTAGAAATGTGGCTTATTTGCGTAATTTCGGCGGCGGCGCTAACGTTGTTTAACCTATTATACGGGCTTATCGCGGAAGGTTCTTTTGCAAGAACGCTTCACGGACTGAAAAAAGCCCCGTACGAACTTATACCGTTTGTACTGTCTATGTTCGTTACCGTTCTTGCGATAAAAAACTGCGGCCTTACCGACGTTATCTCCGCCGCGCTTATTACGGGAAAGAAATCCGATGGTTTGGTTTTCGGCGCGCTTTCGGCAATATCGGCAAATCTGTTGAACAATATTCCTATGAGCGTGCTTTTTGAAAAAATCATCGGCGGAAAAAGCCTCTACGCCCTATACGGCGCGGTTATCGGCTCTAACGTGGGCGCGTTTATAACGCCCGTCGGCGCGCTTGCCGGAATTATGTGGACTAAAATTTTAAGCGGAGAGGGTGTTGCGCTGTCTTTTAAACAATTCGTTAAATACGGCGTTTGCTGCGCGATTCCCGCGCTTGCGGCATCTTGTTTATGCTTGATTATTTTGTGAGGAAATATGGCAACCGTTTTATTGATTTTCATATACTTTATATATATAGGGCTCGGAATCCCCGATTCCGCGATAGGTTCTGCGTGGCCGGCAATTTTCCCCGACCTAAATCTTCCCGTAAGCTACGCGAGTTTCGTTACCGTTATCATTTCGCTTTGCACGGCTTTGTCTTCCCTTTTTTCGGCAAGATTAATAAACCGTTTCGGCACGGGATTAGTCACCGCGGTATCCACCGCCGTAACGGCGGTAGCGCTTTTAGGATTCTCGCTGTCAACCTCTATATGGTGGCTTTGCTTATCGGCGTTGCCTGCGGGTTTCGGTGCGGGAGCGATAGACGCCGCGCTAAACAATTACGTTACGCTCAGATACAAGCCCTCTCACGTAAGTTTTTTACACAGTTTTTACGGCATAGGCGTTGCCATAACCCCGTTTATTATGTCTTTTGCCTTGAAAAACGGAGATTGGCGCCAAGGTTACAGACTGATTTTTTTCGTGCAAATCGGTCTTGCCGCGCTTGCTTTTTCTACTCTTCCGCTGTGGAAAAAAGTTAAGGAACAATTGAGCGAAGAAGAATCCTTTACCCCCGTAACGCTTTCTTACGTTAAAATGGCAAAAATACCCGCCGCAAGAGTGGGCTGGGCGGTATTTTTTCTTACGTGCGCGTTAGAATTTACTTGCGATACGTGGGCAACGACCTACCTTGTGCAATCGGAAGGCGCAACGTCGGCTTCCGCCGCGCGTTTTTTAACGCTGTATTACTTAGGCATAACCGTGGGGCGGTTTGTTTCCGGTTTAATCGTAAAAAAACTCGGCAATCACCGAATAGTTCTTATCGGTTACGGAATAGTCGCCGCGGCGATAATTATAATGTTTTTACCCGTTTCGGTATTATTTAAGGGCATAGCGCTTTTAATGATAGGCTTAGGCAACGGTCCGTCCTTCCCAAACCTTATCTACCTTACCCCCGGCAGCTTCGGAAAACAAGCCTCCCAATCTTTAATAAGCTCTCAAATGGCGATGAGCAATTTAGGGATACTTATAGCGCCGCCTATCTTCGGAATCGTCGCGAGAAATATTTCAGTAACGCTGTTTCCCGCGTTTATTGCTATATTGTTCGCGCTGTATTGTCCGCTCACGCTGTTATACTTTAAACGGTTAAAAGCTCTTAAAGCCGCCGGCGGAGTTAACTTAGACAAATCGATAAAAAAATAAAAATCCGTTTACGGAGGACGTTATGAAAAGAATAGCTAAATTTGAAAAGGTAAGCAAAACGGAATATCTCCGCTGCGGAACGGCGGAAAACTACGACGGAATTATTCTTCCGCGCAGAGCGACGTCCGGTAGCGCCGGTTACGACTTTTTTTCGCCCGAAGCGTTCACTCTTTTACCGAATGAAACGGCGAAAGTCGCCACGGGAATTCGCGCAAAAATTTCCGACGGCTGGGTTCTTATGATTTTTCCCCGTTCTTCGCTGGGCTTTAAATACAGACTTACCCTTAACAACACGGTCGGCATAATCGATTCGGATTATTACGACGCCGAAAACGAAGGGCATATCTTTATAAAAATGACCAACTGCGGAGATAAACCGCTTACGATAGAAAAGAATAAAGCGTTCGCGCAAGGGGTTTTCGTGCCGTTCGGCATAACCGAAGACGACGACTGCGACGCTTCGCGAACGGGCGGTATAGGCAGCACCGACGCAAAATAATCGCTATGCTCGTTATAAATAAACGGGCAAAAACTTTCAACGCAAAAAGGGCGCGCGAATTTCAATTCGCTTAAAAAGCGCCCTTTTATTATTTTAATCCTTTTATACCAGAAGCTCGCCCTCGGCAGAGTCTATTACCTTAAACATTTCGGTTTGCTTGCCCGTTGCGGCGTCTATATATACAAAGTATACCGAGCCGTCTAAATTTCCGAAAATTTCGTAACAAAGCTTCTCGGAGCTTTCCCCCACGGGAACGATAGCCTTGCGGCAAGTAAGCGTTTCTATTTCTGAATACACTTTAGATTTTGCCTGTTCCGCGGTAATCGCGGTTTTTTCTATCTTTCTTTCGGTATGATTGGTATAATAAGAAGAAGCTTCCATTCCGATAACCTCTGCGGTTTCGGCGCAAACCCTAATCTTTACCATATCGGGATAAACGATAACGTCGTCAACGTATGCCGCGTAATTTATCGTATAAACGTTATCCGAAAGATTAATCCAAACGGGGCGCATGCTTTCAAAACCGTTTTTCGCTAAAAACTCTAATCCTTTCTCGGTAGCGTAATCGCCGTCGTAAGCGGTTTTGCCGCAACTGCCGGCATAAGAAAAACCGATAAGTTTTCCGCCGTATTCGGATATTTGCGCAAACAATTCGCTATCTTTTACGGTTGCAGAAACGTTAAAACATCTTATTGCACCTTCAGACGTTCCCGCATTTTTAACCTCTTTTAATCCGCAATCGCCGAATATCTCGGTAAATACCTCTTTAGCGGTTTTTTCGTCTATTTTATCCGAAGGCAATCCTTTTATCTCTCTATTATCCGCCCCGTCCGAAAAAGGTCCGTCGTAAATAAGTTCGGGATATTCGACGGATAAATTTTCAAGCTCGTTAAATCCTTCCGATACGGCGTTGCCGTTTTCGCCCGATGATACCATAGATAAAAACGAAAAGTCGTTTTTCATTTCTTTAACGGTTTTTTGCAACGAATCTTTAAGCGTTAAATTCGCCACGTACAGTTTTTTAAGCGTTTCCCTCTCTTCTAAAGAAAGGCTTTCGCCGTTTATCAGCTTTTTGTTAAGATATTTAGCGTAGTCGCCTATTTGGTTTACGAGTTTAACGGTATTGAACTTGCTTTCGTCTTTTAACGGCAACGATTGCAAATCGTTTTCGGCAAGTTCGCTGTTTACGGCAAGTTTTACAAGATAGTCTTGCATTGCGCCCGAATCGCTAGAGGCGATCGTTTTAGAAAGGTTAACGTCTATATTATCCACCTGTTCTACCGCGTCGTAAAAAGCCCTGCGATACGCCGATTCAAGCAAATTATCGCTTTCGGTAGGCATCAAAAAGGTAAACGTAAGCACCGACGCGAGAACAAGCGTAGACACGCCTAAAGAAATAACCGCCGCAAGCCATCCGCCGAATCCCTTTCTGTTTTCGCGGTTTTTTTGCTTGTTTAAAGCCCGATTTTCTTTTCTCGCTTTCTTCGCCAAAAAACGTTGCTTTTTAAGCTCCGCTTTGCGTTGTTTTTCTTCTTTTCTCTCTTCTATCAACCTTACGCGCTCTAAGGCTATTCGCTTAGCGCGATCTTTTTTGCTTTCGTGCTTAATCATATCGCGGCGTTTAGCGCGTTCTTCTTTAAGCAATCTCTTTTTTTCGGCGGCTTCGGCTTTTCTTCTCGCCTTATCGCGAAGAACAGCCGCCTTGGCTTTTTCTTTTTCCGCTTTTTTATGCGCCTTTATCCTTGCGATTTCCACTCGTTTTTCGGCGCGGACTCTTTCTTTTTCCGCTTTGGCAGCTAATTTTTTGCGTTTTTTCTCCGCTGCGGAACGAGAGCGTTTTACGTTGCCCTTCTTTTTGCCTTTCGCGGAAGATGAATTTTCGCTTTTACGAACGGGATTTTTTTCGCTTACCGAGGCGGCGTTCTTTTTATTTGACGTCGCATTTTCTTTTCCGACGTTTTCAACCTTTTCTACGGCGTTATTCTTTTCTTTTTCCATAATACCTCCTTAAAATCACTTCGCAAACACGTGATTACCGATAGTCACGATCGTTTGCCTTGAAAAAATCCAAGCGGACGTTGCCGTTGCCGGATTATAATAATACAACGAACCGTAAGTCGGATCCCAACCGTTCATCGCGTCACGCGCGGCTTTTTTTGCCGTTGCGTTAGGCGTAAGGTTTATTTGCCCGTCTGCCACGGCGGTAAACGCGTAACTTTGATAAATCACGCCCGACATTGTGTTGGGGAAAGACGCGCTTTTTATTCTGTTCATAACAACTGCGCCCACGGCAACCTGCCCCACGTAGCTTTCGCCGCGAGCTTCACCGTAAATAAGCCTAGCCAAAAGGTTTACGTCGGCATTACTGTAGTTTCCCGTAACGTTATTTTCGTTTGACGACGAAGCCGAACTCATTCCCAACGCGGCAAGCGTTTTCTTGCCGACTATGCCGTCCGCAACAAGTCCGTTTTTCTTTTGAAAATAAATGACGGCGGCTTTAGTTTGAGAACCGTAAATACCGTCTACCGAACCCTTGTAATACCCCCAATTTTTGAGTTTTCTTTGCATGGTTTTCACCGTAGCGCCCGTGCTGCCTTGCTTAAGCGTAAGCGCGCTTGCTTTTTCGGCATGCATAGGCATTGCGGAAAACGCGCAAAACGCCGCGGTCAACACAGATAAAACCAGCACGAGTGTTTTAATCGCTTTTTTCATTATTTCCTCCTTGTTTTTCATAAAAGCGTTTTATAATTTCGTAAATTTTGCTTTTGTACGCGTAATTTTTCCCCTCGCCCGTAAAACAAAGCGGCGGATACACCACGCACCACCAATTATCTCCGCCGCCGCTGCCAAGTTCTATTATCAGCGCGTCGTAATATCCGCTCTCTAACGTAAGCGTTCCGTATACGCGTGAGGGAAACTTTTCGTTTTTAACCCTTGCGCGACTGGTATATTTAAAGCCGTTATCTTTAAGCGTTACGTCGGCAACTCTTTTTATTTCTGAAAGCAGACTTTTCAACGTTTCGTCGGCTTTTTCTTTGCTGTCGCAAGCGGCTATATACGGCGTTAAAAACTCCACTACGGCGTCTTTAACCTTATACTTTACGTTTTGATCCTCTTCCGAATTAGACTCTGCGCGGATATGTATTCTTAAGTATTCCGTTTTTGCTTTTTGACCGTTTTTTTCTAAACACAACCCCGTTGCGGTTAAAAATATTATGGCTAACGCTAAAAAACTTATGCAAGCTTTTTTCATTTTCTTTTTATGCTCCTATTTATTTTTTAATTGTTTTCTCTATCGTTATTGCCCGTAAGCTTTTTTTTAAGCCTATATAATGCGCAAAAAAACCGACTTTTTATCGAAAGTCGGTTTTTTTTGTATAAACAAAACCCCCAGATAGTCTGGGGGTAAAGTAAAGGTTTACCGT
>CAZXOQ010000028.1:0-14595 GCA_964642415.1 uncultured Christensenella sp.
TTTTCAAGACCGCCTCGTTATGACCGCTTCGATAAGCCTCCGTTTAACCGAACGGTATATTCGTTCGGTTCAATTATATAGTTTACAATATTTTCAGTGTTTATGCAAGCATTTTTACAGTATTTTCCGTATTATTTTATAATACAAGTTAGTAAACCTGCTTATAAATGGATTTTTAATCGCAAACGTCCTTGCGTTAACAAGGTTAATATAAAACCGTTGAACGCTAACCTCGCATAAATTATTTTAGGTCGGAATATTTAACAAGTTCTACGTCCGATTTAGAAAAGAGTTCTAAGGCAAACTCGTCCGGATAACCGTTTTTATATACAACCTTTTTTATGCCGGAATTTAAAATCATTCTAGTACAAATAACGCACGGCTGATGCGTAACGTACATAACGGAATTTTCTAAACCGATGCCTAGCTTAGCTGCTTGAATAATAGCGTTTTGTTCGGCGTGAACGGCATAACAAACTTCTTGCATTGTTCCGCTTGCTATATTGCGCTCTCTTCTTAAGCAAACGCCGCGTTCCGCGCAACTTTCAATCCCCGAAGGCGCGCCGTTATATCCCGTAGTGAGTATACGTTTATCCCTAACGATAACCGCGCCAACGTGTCGATTGGTTTGAAAACAACTTGACCATTCGGCAACCGTTTCGGCAAGCGACATAAATCTTTTATCCCACTTATTCATAAACACCTCTTAAAAGTTTATTTTTTTGAGCCTTCTTTGGCAATCATTTTTTCAAGTTCTTGCATAAAAGACGTTGTATCGGTAAACGAACGGTATACCGAAGCAAAACGGATATACGATACTTCGTCTATTTTTTTCAAGCCTTCGCACACCATCTCGCCTATTTCTCTGCTTGAAATTTCTTGCACGAGCGAGTTGTTTATTCTTTTTTGAATATCGTCTACAAGCTTATCTATTTCGGAAGGAGCAACGGGGCGTTTTTCGCACGCTTTTATCACGCCCGTTTTAATTTTATTCGGATCGAATAATTGCCTTGCCCCGCCCGATTTAACAACAAAAACGGGGGTATTTTCTACCGTTTCGTAGGTAGTAAAGCGTTTGCCGCAGCTAATGCATTCGCGCCTTCTTCTTATAGACGTGCCGTCGTCCGACGTACGCGAATCTACGACTTTACTTTCGGTACAACCGCAATACATGCATTTCATATAACAATATCTCCTAAATATTTTTCGTTAGCAAACCCGCCCAAAAGGCGTTATAATTTTTATTTGTAGCGACATACTATATTAGAATATGCCGACAATAATTGTGATAATAACGGCGGTATACGTAGTCGCCGTAAATTTCTACGGAATAATGCTTTTGCGTTTTCAAAAGAAATCTCGCGAAAACGGTGACGAAGAAAAACCTTCCGTTAGCGACGCCAAATTGGTTTTTACCGGTTTATTAGGCGGAGCAACGGGAATATTCGTTTTTATGTTTATTTTCAAATACCGTCTGAAAAGCCTTTTTATGATGGTAATTATGCCCGTGCTTATTTCAATAAACGTTTATCTTTTAATAACGCTTTACAGCAACGGATTTTGGTTTTATTAAAACGCAGTAGCTTGTAATACAAACGAAAAAACTTGCTTGCAAGGGCTTTTTCACGCCGTATTTCACCGCACGAGCCTTTGCGGTAGCAAAGTAAAGGCGATAGCCGTGCTCCGTGTCGATATCACGGAGCGGCGAGTAGCGGTATAATAAAAAACTTGCGTTCACTTGTATCGTAAATTGACGAAAACCTTTATCCGAAAAATCGAGCGGTTACGATACCGTTTCGTTTATAACCTCAGGCAACGCGCGTATAATATCGCTTGCCGTTACCGTAAATTCGTTTTGTTTTTTTACAGCCGATTCGCCCGCTTTACCGAATAGCATACAACCCGCCGCCGCGCAATCGAGCGGATAATCCGATTTAGCGAGAAGCCCAGCTATTATACCGGATAAAACGTCGCCGCTACCCGCTTTAGCCATAGCCGGCGTTCCGGCGGTATTAAGATATACGGTAGTGCCGTCGGTAATAACCGTGGCAGCGCTTTTTAGTACTAAAACAACGCCGTATTCTTTGGCAAAATCTTTTGCAAGCGCTATAGAGTTATCGGTTATTTCCGATTTTTCTTTATTTATCAGTTTAGCAAATTCCCCTATATGAGGAGTTAAAACAACCGAACATTTTTTATTTTTAAGCACGTCTATCCCGTACCTAGCAATGGTATTCAATCCGTCGGCGTCTATCAACAGCTTACCGGTATAAACGGATAAAAGATAACTGATTATTTTATAATTTTCTTCGGTAACGCCGATACCCATTCCGATTGCGATAGAATCGAGCGCAAGCATTGGTTTTAATTTTTCTTCGCTTAAAACGAGCGTTTCGCCGTTATCGGGAAGAGCCGTCAAAATACATTCCGGATTAAGACCGCAAATAGACGGAAACAAACAATCCGGTACTGCAACGTAAGAGTAACCGTTACAGATTTTCATCGCGATAAGCGCGTTCATAGAAAGAACCGCGCTGCCGGAAAAACTTTTACTTCCGCCGATAACTCCCGTTTTGCCGAAACAGCCTTTATGCACGTTTTTTTGCAAAGGGATGAAAAACTTTGCTACGTCTTCTTTTGTAAATCTTTGCGCGTAATCGTCGCCCCAAATACTTATACCGATATCCCTCGCGACGACTTCACCTGAATAATCGGGACCGTCGTTAATAAAATGCCCCGTTTTGTATTCTTGTATCGCTACGGTAAGATTCGCTTTCACCGCAGCGCCCATAACCTTGCCCGTATCGCCGTTAAGCCCGCTTGCAATATCGCAAGCAACCACGTAAGCGCCGCTTTCGTTTATCTTTTCTATTGCGAGCTTATATTTCCCGTCTGCATTGCGGTTAAGCCCCGTTCCGAAGATACAGTCTACTATTATATCGAATTTTTTATCGAACAACTTAAAAATCCCGTTAGAAACGGTCATCGTTACCACGGAAAACCCGTGCGTTGCTCCGAGAATTTTAGCGATAATTTTTCCGTCGGCGCCGTTGTTGCCCTTACCGATACAAACAAGCACTCTGCCGCCCTTAAGTCTTTTTATAATCTCTTGAGCGACCGCTGCGCCTGCGCGTTCGGTAAGCGTTTCCGCGGAAAAACCGAGATTATTTATTGTAAATTCGTCTGCCGCGCGCATTTGCGCAACCGATAAAATACGTTCCATTTACTATTCGTTCTCCCCGTTTTTGAAAGGCGAAATCGCGCTTTCGGCTTCTTCGTAAGAAAAACCGCGCGATATAAGGTATTTATAAGTTTTAAGAAGATTTTCTTTGGTAATCTCTTTATTTCTAAGGCGTTTTTCGGCAAGCGCGGCTGCATTTTCTTTAGCTTTTCCGCCCGATTGCTCGTAAGCGCTTTCTATATCTTCTTTTCTTACGCCTTTAGCCATAAGCTTATACGCCATAAGAAGCTTGCCTTGCGTTTTGCCTGTGCTTTCGATATATCTTTTAGCGTATTCGGCGTCGTCGATATATCCGTATTCTTTAAGCTTATCGGAAGCGTACCTACACGCCTCGTTCGAAAAGCCTTTTTTTATCAAATATTCCTTAACCTGCCTTTTGGTCTTTATCGTTTTAGAAATATAAGACAAAGCTTTTTCTAAAGCCTCGGTTTTCTCGGCTTCTTCAAGCATAAACTTAAGATCTTTTTCGTTAGTTTCAGTACCGACCTTTAGCCGAAATTTCATAACCGTTTCTAACGATACTCCGACATAAAATTCGCCGTCGACAAACAAATTGCATCTGTTTTTATTTTTTTGTTGCGAGGTAACGGCTGTTATTTTCGACATAAACCCTCCGTAAAATCGCAATACCCGAAAAACTCGCTTTCTATAAGATTTTTACCGTTAAACGCATTAGATATTGCTCTTTTCACGTTTTCGTCGGAAGAGTCTTCCGTTTTTGCGGCGACAAGAAGTTTAACCCTTTCGCCGAAATCCGTTTTAGCGATACGACAACCGCTTGACTCTGCAATCTTCAGTATTTTCGCGTAGCCTTCGTAATCGACCGATATCGAATAAAACGCCACGGGGCGCATATCCATAAGCGTTGCAACCTTTACGCATTCCGTAACGGCGTTGCCGTATGCACGGGTAAGACCGCCCGCGCCGAGCTTGATTCCGCCGAAAAAGCGCGTTACCACGGCAACCGTTTTAAAAAACCGTTTACCCTTTAACGCGTTTAGTATCGGCATACCGGCAGTGCCTTGAGGTTCGCCGTCATCGGAAAAGCGGAAAGACATACCCTCGTCGTCCGCTATATACGCATAACAGTGATGATTTGCAAGCGAATACTTTTTTCGACGCATTTCGATAAACGCCTTGGCTTCTTCTTCGCTTTCTATATTTTTCATCGCGCAAATAAACCTAGACTTTTCTATGATAAGAACGCTCTCCGGTTCACCGCTCACCGTAAAATACGCCGACATTGTTATTCTATAACTATTTTTAAACGCACTTTTTTGCCTTTATAAAGGATAAACTCACCTTTATCTTTAACCGACTGAGAAAGCTCTGCAAAAGCGTTTGTAACCTTTTCGCTATCGATAGAAACGCCGCCGCCCTCAATAAGTCTTTTCGCTTCGCCTTTAGATTTCGCTTGACCTGCCGCAACGAGAATTTCGGCGATTTGAACGGTTTCTTTACCGATTTTTACGGTAAGCATATCCGCTTCGCTGCCCGCGCCGAACGCGGCTTTTGCTTGCCGTTCGGCTTCTTTCGCCTTTTCTTCGCCGTGAACGAGCTTAGTAACTTCAAACGCAAGACGCTCTTTTGCGGCGTTCATTCTTTCGTCGTTATACTTAGTAAGTTCTTTTATCTCTTCCATATCCATAAAGGTCAAAAGGCGCATACATTCTTCAACCTTTACGTCTTCTACGTTTCTAAAATACTGATAAAAATCGTAAACGGAACATTTATTTTCGTCAAGCCACAACGCGCCCTTTTGCGTTTTACCCATCTTTTTGCCTTCACTGTTAAGCAAAAGAGTACACGTAATACAAAAAGCGTTTTTCTTTTCTTTTCTTCTTATCAAGTCAACGCCGGCAAGCATATTAGACCATTGATCGTCGCCGCCAACCTCTAGCTTGCATCCGTATTTTTGATTGAGATACAAAAAGTCATACCCTTGCATAAGCATATAGTTAAACTCAAAAAAGGTAAGACCTTTTTCCATTCTTTGCTTAAAGCATTCCGCGGTAAGCATTTTGTTTACCGAAAAATACACGCCGATATCGCGTAAAAAATCAACGTAATTAAGATTTAACAACCAATCCGCGTTGTTGGCGATGATAGCTGCGTTTTCACCTTCGAAACTAATAAATCTGGACATTTGTTTTTTGAAACATTCTATATTGTGATCGATTGTTTCACGCGTCATCATTTGGCGCATATCGCTTCTTCCGGAAGGATCGCCTATCATTCCCGTGCCGCCGCCGAAAAGGGCAATGGGTTTATGTCCGTAACGCTGCATCCACGCCATTGCCATTATAGGAATATAATGCCCTATATGAAGGCTGTCCGCCGTGGGATCGAATCCTATATAAAAAGGAACGCTTTCTTTACCCAAAAGCTCGTATAATTCTTCTTCGTAAACGGTTTGTTTGATAAACCCTCTCTCTTTAAGCACGTCAAAAACGTTTTTCATTTTAATTCACCTTGCTAAAATTATGCCTTTATTTCTTTTATCTCAAATGATTCGCGAATAAGGTTTTTACCTTCTGACAGCGAAGCAACGTCACCCGACGCAAGCATTTGCGCCAAAATATTTCCCGTTGCCGTTGCCTCTATAGGCCCTGCAACGACGGTTCTTCCCGTGATTTTTGCAGTAAGCTCGTTAAGCAACACGTTTTGACAACCGCCGCCGACAACGTTTATTTTATTAAATTTCTTACCCGTCAAAGCTTCGATCTCGTCTGCGGCTTCTTTATAGCTCTTTGCTAAACTCGTATACACGCATAAAACTATTTCACCCACCGTTTGGGGAACTCTTTGCCCCGTTTTTTCGCAATATGCTTTTACCGCGTTTATCATACTGCTCGGTGCAAAAAACGACTGATCGTTAACTTCTACGACGCTTTCAAATCCTTCGGCTTTTCTGGCCTCGTCTACGAAATCGGTAAAGCTGTATTTATCGTTATATTCTTTTTTGATATTTTGAATCATCCATAAGCCCATGATATTCTTTAAAAATCTCACGCTCTTGCCGTAACCGCCCTCGTTGGTAAAACCTGAAAGACGGGCTTTTTCGGAAGTGTTTTCGTCGGGAGATTCTATCCCCATAAGCGACCACGTTCCGCTAGAAATATATAACGGGGTATTTTCTTCGGGCACAGCCATTACCGCGCTTGCGGTATCGTGCGTTGCGGGGAGAACCACCTTAGCGTTAAAGCCGACCTTTTCTTCTATTTCTTTTTTAAGGCAGCCTACAACTGTTCCGGGGAGAGATAACGTCTTAAATAAGCTCTTTTTTAAACCGAGCTTTTCTATAATAGACATATCCCATTCTCTTGTTTCGGCGTTAATAAGCCCCGTGGTAGACGCGTTTGTATATTCGTTTTTCTTAACGCCGGTCAACAAGAAATGCAAATAATCGGGCATCATCAAAAAGCTTTCGGCTTTATCTAGCTTGCCGCTCTTTTTATCGCAATACAACTGATATACGGTATTGAAAACCTGTTTGCATATACCCGTTTTGGCATAAGCCTCGCTTTCGCCGACGATAGATTCGACTTCATCTATAACAGCCGTAGTTCTCTCGTCGCGATAAGAATAAACTTCGCCGATAAGCTTGTCTTCTTTATCTAAAAGCGCGTAATCCACGCCCCACGTATCTATTCCGATATATTCGGGAATCTTCCCCTCTTCGCCGCATTTTTTAAGACCTTCTACAATACTGTCAAAAAGAGATGCGTCATTCCAAACGAGCTTACCGTCGCGTTTTTCGGCTCCGTTCTTAAATCTATAAACTTCTTCTAAAATCATCTTGCCGTTTTCACATCTGCCGAGAATATGTCTGCCGCTCGAAGCGCCTATATCTATCGCCAAAAAATATTTTTTACCCATACTGCCTCCCGTTTTGTTTGGAATTTAATATAAAATTATAATATATTATACCAAACAACGCGTATTGTGTCAACGAAAAAAAACGCGAAGCACAGCGATAAAAAATAATTCGATTTTTAATCTCTATAATCTTTCTCGTATAAAAGTGAATTGTTAAACTAAGCGCAACACTTAGAGATAAAAAAATTAAATAAATCTATAGGTTTTTGGTAATGCAAAACCTTTTTGAGTCTAACGTTAATTAACGCTAGATTCTTTTTTTGTCAAACGTTTTTGCCCATATCGTAAGCTTCGCGCATTTGAGCTTTGCCTTTAACCGTTCCTTTTTCGTAAACGCCCGTCCCGTAAATCACGCCCATTTCTTTAGCGCCCTCTACGCAGTCGGCATAACCGCGAAAACACGCAAGCGTAGTTTCGCAAGAGCTAATTTCTTCATCGGCACAGGTAACGATATAATAAAACTCTTTATTTTTAACCTCTAACCACCTTGCGACCGTGCGATCGATTAAAGCTTTAAGCTGCGCGTCTATAGAATAAAAATAAACGGGACTCGCCAAAACGATAACGTCTGCGTCAATCATTTTTTGCAAGACTTCAGCCATATCGTCTTTAATAACGCATTGCCCGTTATTGTCGCTGCAATAATAACACGCTTTGCAATATTCTATATGCTTTTCCGACACCCTGATTTTTTCTACGCTGTTACCGCCGTCTGTCGCCCCGCGAGAAAACTCGTCGCATAGTAAGTCGGAATTGCCGTTTTTACGCGGGCTGCCCGATAAAATCAAAACTTTTTTATTCATAACTATCCTCTACAATTTTTGTATAAGCAAAAAGCCTATCCTTAAAAATTTTTTTCGCCGCGCGATAAAACGCGGCTGTTATTTTTTTAAGCAACTTTACAAAAAGGCATTTTAAGCTTTTTGCCCAAAATGCCTTTTACACAGTCTGTTTTTTAAGCTAAAAGCAAATAACTTTAGACTTATAATTTTTTGCTTTTATCTTCTTCTACTAGTTTTGCGCAAATATCTTCAAAAGTCATAGCGCCTAAATCGCCCTCTTTTCTCGAACGAACGGAAACGGTTTTTTCTTCAGCTTCTTTATCGCCCACTACGAACATATAGGGGATTTTTTCTAACTGAGCTTCCCTTATCTTATAGCCGATTTTTTCGTTTCTTAAATCGGACTCCGCGCGAATACCCGCCGCTTTAAGTTTTTCGGTAATTTCTTTAGCGTATTCGGCAGTTCTGTCGGTAAGACTCATTACCTTAACCTGAACGGGGCAAATCCAGAACGGGAAAGCTCCGCCGTATTTTTCGATTAAAAGAGCAAGCGTTCTTTCGTAACATCCGATTGAACTTCTGTGAATAACGAAAGGATATTGTTTTTCTCCGTTTTCGTCTATATACGTCATTTCGAAGGAATGAGCCGCCGCAAAGTCTAACTGTATCGTGATAAGAGTATCTTCTTTGCCGTAAACGTTTTTAATTTGGACGTCAAGCTTAGGTCCGTAGAAAGCGGCTTCGTCATCGGCTTCTACGTAATCCAATCCGATATCGTCTAAAATCTTTTTCATAAGAGCTTCGGAATCGTTCCAAGCCTTGTCGTTATCTATATACTTAACCTTATCTTTACCGCGTTTACTAAAACGGAAGGTTACGTCTTCTCTCATGCCTAAGCACTCTAAGAAATAATATGAAAGATCTAAGCAACGCTTAAATTCCTCTTCTATTTGATCGGGGCGCACGATAAGGTGACCGTCTGACAACGTAAACTGACGAATACGTATAAGACCGTGCATTTCGCCGCTCGCTTCGTTACGGAATTCGGTTGCGGTTTCGCAATATCTTACGGGAAGATCGCGATAGCTTTTTAATCCGTTTTTATATATTTGATATTGGAAGGGGCAAGTCATCGGCCTGAGCGCCATAGCTTCGGGAGAGTTTTCGTCACCGATTATAAACATTTTATCTCTATAATGATCCCAATGTCCGGAAATGCGATACAAATCGTTTTTAGCCATATTGGGGGTTTTGGTTATCATAAATCCGCGACGTTCTTCCTCGTCCTCAACGAAACGCGAAAGAATTTGAATAATTTTAGCGCCCTTAGGCATAAGAATAGGCAAGCCCTGACCTATAACTTCTTCCGTCATAAACAAGCCGAGATCTCTGCCGAGCTTGTTGTGGTCTTTAAGTTTAGCTTCTTCTAACCGTTTAAGATATTCTTCGAGTTCGGATTTTTTCTCGAAAGCAGTTCCGTAAATACGGGTAAGCATCTTATTTTTTTCGTCGCCGCGCCAATACGCGCCCGTTACCGACGTAAGCTTAAACGCTTTGATTTTGCCGGTAGAAGGAAGATGCGGCCCGCGGCAAAGATCCATAAAATCACCCTGCTTATAGCAAGAAATAACGCTGCCCGCGGGCAAATCGTTGATAAGCTCTACCTTATACGGTTCGCCGAATTCCTTAAAGGTTTTTACCGCCTCTCTCTTGCCGTAAACCACGCGTTCTATGGGGAAATCGCTTTTTATGATTTCTTTCATTTCGTTTTCAAGCTTAACCAAATCGTCGCGAGTAATGGGAGTTTTAAATTCTACGTCATAATAAAATCCCGTTTCCACGGTAGGACCGATAGCGAGCTTAGACGTGGGAAAAATATTCTTTATCGCCTGAGCAAGCACGTGCGACGCCGTATGGCGATAAACTTGCAATCCCTCGGGATCTTTAAGCGTAACTACCGTAAAAGCGCAATCTTTATCTATAACCGTAGAAAGGTCTTTAAGTTCGCCGTCTATTTTGACGCAAACGGCGTTTCTGGCAAGTCCCTCCGATATGCTTTTCGCTATATCCATAGCGGTTACGGGAGCGTCGAAAGAAAGAACGCTTCCGTCTTTTAGGCTTATGTTCATACTTATATTCTCCTTTATAAAGGTTTTATTTATCAATAAAAAACGCCCTATGACACAACTGCCATAAGGACGAAATTTCTATTCCGCGTTTCCACCTTATTTGCCGCGCTAACCCCGCGCGACCTCTCTTCCGTTTTCGGGATAACGGAAATCCTTGTCGAAAAAGGCGGTTTCAACCGACAGCAGCGCGCGTAGCTCTCACCTTATCTACGCTCTCTTTATCGCAGGCATTGCCCGTCTACTTGTCCTTTTTTTTTGCGACATATTTTATCTTATGCACATATAATATACCAAAAACAGCACTTTTGTCAACCGTTTAAGTCAAATATCCAGTCGAAAAAATTATTTTATCCCCATAAAACTCTTTAAGATATTTTTCGTCCGTTTCGTCCACTTTGCCGGCAAGCTCCACTTCTCCGCAATTAGACAGCAAAACCTCTCTCGTTATAACTGCGCCTTTACCGGAAATAAGCTCGCATCGCGTAAGCCTTCTGTAATGCGAATCGTAAACCTTTCCGTTATCAACGTATACCCTTTTTTTCTTATTTTCTAAAAGATAGCCTATAAAATCTTTAAGCTGAGAATTAACAAAAACCTCCGGCATATACGAGGCAACGTCCTTCCATTTTTTCTTTAGCGGCTGAAGTCTGAAATTAAATATTCCGTCTATCGATAAATCGTTTTCTTTTTTGAAGCGTTCCGCGGCGTATTTGGCGTCGTCGGGTAAATCCGCCGCAATAAGACTTGCAAGCAAAATTTCACGTTCGGTATCGGTTAACCCCGAAACTTTTATGATTTTCTTAAAATAATCGTATTTATAATTTACGGCAATCACCTCTCCTAACTTATCGGCAATCTCCGCGCGGATAATATCCGCGTAACAATCGGGGCTTTCCACCGAGAGAGAAGCTCTTCCGTCGTCGGAAAAAGTATTCACAGCGGCACTCGCGCCCGAAAACAATTCTCTAAGCGATGTTTTTATATACAGCAGATTATTCGCCCTATCTCCGCTGTCCGTTAAGGTTATTTTCGTCATATCAAATAGTTTACGCTCCGTTTAAAAATTTATTTACGACAAACCGCTTTTTATCTTTTTCCTAAAAACCGACGTGCGCGTTTTGTTTTTTGAAAACGCCCTGTAAATAAGCTTATACCCTTCGGATACCGCCACGACGGAAGAAGCCGCAACCGCGCATTTTATCCACGCGCCGACCGATAACGAAGACGCCCCGAATGCCGACGGTAAAAAAGTCATTATGCAAAAATGCAATAAAAACACTCCGGCAAAAGTTACAGCCATTATTTTGTTTTTGCCTACGCTTTCAAAAATACTGGCGCTGCCGCTTTCTCTGCAATTAAAGGCGTTTATCAATTGAAAAAGTATAAACAACGTAAACAGCGCGCCGCTTTTCTCGCTTTCGGAAACGCAAAGGAAATTAAACAAAAACTGCAAAACCACCGCTCCGCCCATAAAAACGCCGTTAAAAGCAATTTTCAGCACCGTTTTTTTATTGACTATTCCCTCGCTGCGCCTTACGGGCGGAAAAGACATAAGCTTTTTATCGGGCGGTTCTAACCCCAAAGTAAGCGCGGGCGGTCCGTCCATTATCACGTTTATCCATAACAGCTGCAGCGTGTTAAAGGGTGACGGAAACCCTAAAATTGCCGTTATCGTTATAAACAATAACGCCGAAACGTTCACCGAAAGCTGAAAACATATAAACCTTTGAATATTTCTGTATACGCTTCTTCCGAAAGCTATAGCCCTTACCACCGTGGCGAAGCTGTCGTCTAAAAGAACCACGTCGGCAGCCTCTTTGGTTATTTCGCTGCCCGATTTTCCCATTGCGATTCCCACGTCGGCGTGCTTTATCGCGGGGGCGTCGTTTATTCCGTCGCCCGTAACGGCAACCACCTCTCCCGATTCTTTTAAGGCTCGCACAACCCTAAGTTTAACCGAAGGAGTGCTTCGCGCTATTACCGTAACGTTTTTTAACGCTTTTTTTAGGGAAGCGTCGTCCATTTTCTCAATTTCCGACGCGGTTATCACGCTTCCCTCTAATTTTGTCACGTTTAATTCTTTTGCAACGGCGTAAGCCGTCCTTTTATCGTCGCCCGTAAGAATTTTCACCTTTATGCCTGCGCTTTTACATTCGGCAACGGCGGATTTAACCTCTTCTCTTACGGGATCGGAAATTACGGCAAAGCCGTCGAACGTATAATCTTCTCCGTTTACCTCTTTCATATTAAAATCAACGGTATCTTTATGCGCAAAACAAATCACCCTTCCCGCGGCGCGTTGATATTCCGATATATCGCGAAACAACTCGCTCTTTTGATTTTCGGCAAGAACACAGCGCGAAATTATCTTTTCCGGCGCGCCTTTTATCAACTCTCTGTATACCCCGCCCGTTTTTATAACCGTTATCATATATTTTTTATCACTATTAAAAGGTATGCGAAAAACCGAATTCAAAGCTTTAAGTTCGTCAACGCACGCGCCGCTTTTGCGCGCTGCTAAAAACAAAGCGCGCTCCGTTCCGCTGCCTTTTACGCGGGTTTTTGCTCCGTCTTTAACTTCTTCGGCGGAAGAATTGCAAACAAAATTTTGAACGACCGCCTCGGAAGAAATTTTTTCGGGAGGAAAACAAAACTTACTTCCGCAAACGCACTTTACGGTCATCTCGTTTTTAGTGAGAGTTCCCGTTTTATCGGAACAGATAACGCTTACCGCGCCGGCGGTTTCGGTTGCCGTCAGTTTTTTTATAAGGGCGTTTTCTTTGGCAAGTTTTATCATATTAAGCGCAAGCGAAACGGCAACCACCGTAGGCAATCCCTCCGGGACGGCTGCGACTATAAGCACAATGCACGCTATAAACAACTCGCTTACGCCGTTAAAACTCAAACCGTCGGTAACGGCAAGGCGTATCGTTGACAATACGAAAACCAAAACCGCGGCAATTACGCCGATTAGCGAAACGGTTTTACCTAACTTAGCAAGTTTTTGAGTTAAAGGCGCGTCTTTAGCGCCGTTATCCGTTAATTCGCCCGCAATCGCGCCTATCTCGGTATTTTCACCGATTGCGGTAACCACCATTTTTCCGTTGCCGGACGCAACGAACGTTCCGGAATACACCATATTTTTTCTTTCGGCAAGCGGCGTTCCGTTAGTCAATACGACGGACGAACTTTTTCTCGAAGGAACGCTTTCGCCTGTTAACGCAGATTCGTCTATCGTCAAATCGCAATCGGACAAAAGCCGACCGTCGGCAACGAGTTTATCCCCGTCTTCTAACAAAATAACGTCGCCTATCGTTACGAACTGCTGTCCCACGATAAGCGTTTTGCCCTCTCTTATCACGCTTACGGATAAGTTATCGTAAATACCGTTTAACGTTTTAAAAGCCTTTTGAGAGCTTCCTTCCATTATAAGCGTTATCGAAACGGAAAGCGCAACCGCCGCTAAAATTCCGAAACATTCCGAAAAATCCGCTTCGCCCGTTTTTAGCAGTTTGCCTATGCCCGAACCCAACGCAACGACGAATCCGAATAGCAAAATAACAAGCATAGGTTCTTTCATTGCCGACGCAAGTCTTTTGAAAAACCCCAGCTTCTTTTCTTCACCAAGCTTATTCGGTCCGTATTTTGCAAGTCTTTTGCCAACCTGACCGACAGTAAGCCCTTTAGCTTCGTCGCTACCTAAGCTTTCGACCGTTTCGGCGGCGGTTTTATCGTAATATTCCATTTAAGAACCTTCCAAACATTTTAACGTTTAATTAAAATTATGCCGATAAAAATAAATATATGATTGTATAATGGACAAACGGATTTTTTTGTGATAAACTATTGTCGTAATTACTTTAAGAGGTGATTTTATGAACGAATACATAGTAGATATAAAAGGCTATACAGCAAAGCTTCCCGTGCTAACGTTGCCGTCCGGCGTTAAAATCGCGTTTTTCAATTTACACGGCAATCCGCCGATGACCGAGCACTGCGGTAAAAAGCTTGCCGAGCTTGCCGACGGTTGCGAAGTGCTTATAACCGCCGAATCTAAAGGGCTTCAGCTTACGCACGTTGCGGCAAGAGAATTGAATATGCCCTATTATGCGGTGGCAAGAAAATCTAAAAAACTGTATATGCAAGACGGCATAAGCGTAGCTTACGGCGCAAGCATCACTACGGGCAAAGCGCAAGAGCTATACCTTTCAAAACACGACGCCGAACTTCTTAAAGGTAAGCGCGTAGGAATAATCGACGACGTTATCTCTACGGGTGAAAGTCTTAAGGGGTTAGAAGAACTCGTAGAAAAAGCCGGCGGCGTTATTTATAAAAAACTGTTCGTTTTAGCGGAAGGCGCCGCTAAAGACAGAAAAGACGTTACGTATTTGGCAACAATTCCGTTACTTTAAGCAAAAAAACGGCATAACGGACTATGGTATCCGTTATGCCGTTAAGATTGCCTTGAATAAACGTATATTGTGATTTTATAAAAACTTAACCCGACCAAACCTCTTTGCCCTCTTAAAAACTTTATTCCTAAATTTTTTATAAAGATTTATTT
>CAZXOQ010000029.1:0-14346 GCA_964642415.1 uncultured Christensenella sp.
GTATATGATTTTATAAAAATTTTTTTATCATTTCTTCTTTCGTGCCGCAAAACAAATAGCTAAACGGAATATCGAATACGGTAACGGCGCCCCTTTTGCCCTCTTTATACATTTTATCTAAAGCACTTGCGTATGCCGCAAGAATACATCCCGTTAAAAAGGGATTGTTGTTTGTTTTTATAGAAAACTCCGCGCAAATTTTATTACCGTCAGTAGTTTTTAAGCTTCTTATTACTTTTCCGCCATGCGGATAATTTTTATGTTTTTTATTGAATATCGTTTCGGTTAAAAACTTAACGATTGTGTCGTTATTAAAATAATCGATTGTTCCTTTTATTTCTTTCTCTATTTTCCTTTTATCCGAAAATTTGTTTGCAACAACGAAACATTTTCTTTTATGCAGTTTATCGCGAGGAACACCGTTTAATAATCCTATGCGAGCTTTTTTTACGTATGTTTTTACTGGTATAGTATAAGCTATAGCATGTTTTACGCCTTGTATTTGTTTTATCGCGTTAGAATGACCTTGTGAAACGCCCTTACCCCAAAACGTAAAAGTTTGCCCGTTTAATAAAAACAACTCTAAGGCAAGCCTTATTGATGATAAAATACCCGGATCCCAGCCTGCCGCTATAAGAGATAATCTGTTGCCCTTTAGCGCGGCGGAATTTATAGTTCGGTAATATTCGTTAATTTCGGCGTGCGTGTCGAAAGCGTCTATCGTATTATAAAATGCGGCGTATTTTACGGCGTTTTGCGGTAAATCTTTCGCACTGCCGCCACATAAGATAAGTGAGTCTATTTCGGGCTTTTTATCGGCAAATAAGACGTTAACCGGGTAAACAGGCGTACCAAAGTATGACGTGATTTTTTTGGGCTCACGCCTTGTGAAAATACCCGAACAGCGCAAATTTTTATTTAGGCACAAGGCTTTTTCTACCCCCTTACCAAGATTGCCGTATCCGACTATACCGATATTAAGCATTTATTGCTTACTCCTATATATTACATTATTTTGCCGAAAAAATCAAAGGGTTTTAATATAAAAAATTAATGCCGTTAAAAATTTTTCAATAACCGCCTTATACGATGTTTTTCTATGATATTCGTCATGAATCGCGTAAAATTAAGTGTTACAATCGAGGTACAAATCATAGAGGCAAACTATATGAAAAAAAAGAGCTATCCGCTTAAATATCTTTCGGTAATAAAATATATTCTTTTAACGTGCGGTTTTATGATTTTCAATAAACTTGAAAATCAAATATTTCCCTATTCTACGGCGCTTTTTTCCGCTGCAATAAATCTGAATTGCTCGCTGATAATATCACTTGCGTGTTTTATTTTATCGGCGGTAATTCAAGGAGCGTACGGAATGCTTTTGGTAATTTTTATATCGTCGGTTTTTTTAATTTTAACGAAACTTATTTACGCTAAGTTTCGTATAAAGGTAAAACTAGAACTTGCTGTTTTTACGGCAATCTCGTTAATAGGTTATCTTATATTAGGAGATTCTTTCGTTTACGCATCATTTGAAAAGCGTATTGCGGTTATTTTGATAACTTCTTTTTTATCGCCCGTAATATTTATTGCGGGAAAAGCTATCGGCGAAAAAAACATTAAAATTAAGCTTTCATACGAAGAACTAGCCTCTATTGCCGTTTGTATCGTTGCTATGGGTTTGGGCGCATGTAATTTGATTTCGCCCTACGTTTGGAAAGGATTTTCCGTTTTTTGCATACTTTGCGCCTGCTATCTTTTTTATTTCGGATACGGCACGTACGTATCGGCGTTGTTCGGAATATCGCTTGCTATATATTATGGCGACGTAAAATATCTTGCCGCGATTATGCTTATAGGTATAGTTGCCGACGGTTTTTCAAATCTTACGCGCTACGCGGCTGCCGCGGCTGTTCCGTTATGCGATTATTTAACGGAATTGATATTCGGGGTTTACGGAGATTACGGGCTAATCGATTTTTTGCCTGTTGTGACGGTTGCCGCAATATTTATCGTTATACCGAGTAAACCACTCTCTGCTGTGAAAGAAAAAATCTCTTCTTTTAGAGAAAAACAGCTTACGCGAACCACGATAAACAGAAACAGACTGATGCTTTCTAACAGATTATACGAACTATCCGGAGTTTTTAGCGAAATAGCTTGGGCTTTTTCGGCATTAAAAAAGAACGGCGCTTCAAAAGAAAAATCAAAATCGGCAATCGCTAAAGAAATAAAAACAAGCGTTTGCAGGTCTTGCCCGAATTTTTCTTCTTGCAGAAAATACACACGCGATACGGACGAAGAATTACATAAAATGATAGACGTAGGATTTGCAAAAGGAAAAATCTCTTTGATAGACGTGCCTTCATTTATCGGCGAAAGATGTATAAAACTTAGCGAAATAACTTTCGGGCTGAATAAAATGCTTGCCGAATACCGAACCTTTGCTATCGGTGCGGAAAATTTAGCGACGGGAAGACAGCTTATCGCGGAAGAAGCCGAAGGTATATCCGACATATTGCGAGGTTTAGCGCTTGAATCCGGAGCGATGCTTAAATATCAAAATAAGTTAGAAAAGAAAATTGCTTCTGAATTGCTTAAAAACGGTTTTCTTGCAAGCGAATTGCTTATATACGGCGAAAACGAAAGAATAACCGTTTGTCTAGTGCTGGCAACAAACGATTTTTCAGTAAAAAAACTTCAAACGCTACTTAGTCGCGTTATGGAATTTGCCGTTGCATTGATAGAAAAAGTAAATATCACCGAGGAAAAATGCTATCTGTCTTTTAGAAGAGCGCCTGAATACGATGCTGTTTTCGGTATCGCAAAAACCACGAAAGACGGTTCTTCGACGAGCGGCGATACGTATGCCGTTACGCGTATTTCCGAAGATAAATTTTTAGTAGCGTTATCCGACGGTATGGGCAGCGGAACTAACGCCGAAGCTATTTCTTCCGTTTCGCTATCGCTGATTGAAAGCTTTTATAAAGCGGGAATGGAAAGCGATTTAATTTTGAATACGGTTAATAAACTTTTATCGGTAAACGCCGAGGATAGTTTTACGGCACTAGACGTTTCAGTTATAGACTTAAAAACGTGTAACGCCGATTTTATAAAATACGGTTCTCCTTACGGGTTTATCGTAAGCGAAAACGGTATAAGAATAATCGAGGGAAATACCCTTCCCCTCGGTATTTTAGAAGAACTTAAACCGTCGGTTTGCACCACCGCACTTGCCGACGGCGACGTGATTGTTTTAACAACGGACGGAATATCCGACGCATTCGGATCTTCGCAAGAGGTTATAGATTTTTTACGCAAAATTCCTGCTAAAAATCCGCAAACGCTTGCCGACGGAATTTTAAACAGGGCTATAGAAATTTCCGACGGCTTTAAGCGTGACGATATGAGTGTTCTTGCGGTAAGAGTTTATAAAAAAGCCGAAGCGCTCGAAGGATAAGAAAAGACGGTTTGCCTTGAAAAATTCGTGGTAAACCGCCTTTTCTTTATTAAAAACTTATGGGGTGAGCGCTATTAATGAGTTATAAAATTTTTACGACCTTTTCGGGCAAACGTTTTTTATTTTCGTTTTTAAGTTGTTTCCCTTTGGTTGTTCTTGATTCTATAACGAGATCTTCCGTATTAACCGAGAATGCAACGCCGAAATTATCTATAACGGCAAAATTAAAAGGTTCTTTTACGTAGTCTGCATAAACGATAACGTTTTCTTTACCGAGTTCGCAAATTTTTACACCTTTTCTGTATCTTGCCATAGGTTCGATTTCCGACGAAATAACTTTTTTATAATACCCCGTATCTGTTACGATAACTAATTCGCCTTCGTCATCGACTTGCGATACGAATTTTATTTTATCTCCGCTGTTAAGGTTTATGCCCTTTACGCCACCCGATATCCTGCCCTGAACGGGTATATCGGTTTTTTCGGCATTAAGGACCATTCCTTTTTCGGTTATAAAGGTTATCGTTGTATCGGGAAGGTCTTCTTCTACGCCGATAAGAGTGTCTTCTTTAAGCTTTATCGCCGCAAAATAGTTTTTGCCTAAAGAATATTCGCTCCACGCGGTACGTTTTATCAAGCCGTTAGCCGTGTAAAACAATAATTGTCCGTCGGGCAATTTATCTTTTTCGGCCGAAAAGAATGTGACGGGATACTCGTTTTTAAGTGCGTCTTTACAAACGTCAGAAAATTTAGCCCCTTTATCGCGGAATCTGCATTCCGGTATATCGTCGACTGAAATTTTGACCAAGTTGCCTAAGTTTGTAAATACATAAAGCAACATATTGCTTTTTGCGTTTACGGTAAACTTCAAAAATTCGCCAAAAGAAGCGTTTTCTTTAATTTTTCTTTCGGAGGAATTAAAATTTCTTTCGGTCATTTTTTTAATTGCGCCGCTTTCGGTATAGCCGATAACAAAATCGTCAATCGGTTTCAGTTCTTCTTCGTCTTGAATATCTTCGGCGTCGGCTATGCCGATTACGTTGCTTCTTCTTTCGGTTTTGTATTTCTTTTTTATTTCTAAAATTTCTTTTCTTACGACAGACATTTGAAGCGGCTTGCTTGCGATTATAGCGGATAATTCCTCTATTTTTTTCTTTAGTTCGGCAAGCTCTTCTTCTAGCTTAAATATCTCTAATTTTGTAAGTTTTGCAAGTCTTAGGTCAAGGATTGCCGTTGCTTGAACTTCGGACAAATCGAATCTTGCGCGAAGCTTTGCCCTTGCGTCGGCAGTATTATCCGCGCCTTTAATAATTTTTATAACTTCGTCAATATTTTTTACGGCTATAATCAAGCCTTCTAAAATATGCGCTCTTTCTTTCGCGCGTTCTAAATCGAATTTGCTTCTTCTTAAGATAACCTCTCTTTGATAATTTACGTAATAACTTATAATATCTAAAAGCCCTAACTGACAAGGTTTGCCGTTGGCTATTGCAACCATATTTATACCGAAAGAGGTTTCAAGCGAGGTGTTTTTATATAAATAAGATAATATCTTTTTCGCGTCGGCGTCTTTTTTCAATTTTATTACGGCGCGCATTCCGTTTCTGTCAGATTCGTCAACAACGTCCGCTATGCCGCCCAATATATCTTTTTTATCCTCTTTCAGTTCGGAAATTTTGCGTAAAAGTTCAGCCTTGTTAACTTGATAAGGTATTTCGGAAATTATAAGACTTTGTTTTTCGCCTTCTTTTTCTATAGTAACCCTTGCCCGAATTTTAATCTTGCCTTTGCCCGTTTTATACGCTTCGGCAAGCTCTTCACCTGCAATAATGTAGCCGCCCGTCGGAAAATCAGGCGCGGGTATATACTTCATTATTTCTTTAAGAGAAATTTTCGGATTATCTATATAGGCAACCGTTCCGTTTATAACTTCGCTTAAATTATGCGGAGGTATGTTTGTAGCAAGCCCTACCGCAATACCCATTGCACCGTTGACCAACAAGTTAGGAAAACGCCCCGGGAGGGTATCCGGTTCTTTTAACGAATCGTCAAAGTTAAGACTGAAATTAACGGTTTCTTTATCTATATCGCGAAGCAGTTCTAACGATATGGGGCTTAAACGCGCTTCCGTATACCTGTATGCGGCTGCGCCGTCGCCGTCAACCGTTCCGAAGTTACCGTGCCCGTCAATAAGCGGTATGCCCATATTAAAATTTTGCGCCATATGCACAAGCGCGCCGTAAACGGAAGAATCGCCGTGCGGATGATACTTACCTAAGCAATCACCGACGATTTTTGCGCATTTTTTATGTGGTTTATCGGGTGTAAGCCCCATTTCGTACATATCGAACAGTATTCTGCGCTGAACGGGTTTTAAGCCGTCTTCTACGCGGGGCAATGCTCTATCTAATATTACGTCTTCAGCATAAGATATCATCGACGTTTTAAATACTTCGTCTAACGAAGTAAAAATCAAACCTTTTTCTTCTTTCATACGTCACCTTTTTTATCAGCGTTTCATCTTAACGAATTTATCTTCTCTATTGAAGTTAGCGTGCTCGAAAATATATTTTTTTCTTTCGGCAACCTCGTCGCCCATTAAGACGGTTATAAGTCTATCCGCTTCGGCGGCATCTTCTATCGTTACCTGTAAAAGATTTCTCCGTTCGGGATCCATAGTGGTTTCCCATAGCTGCGAAGGATCCATTTCGCCTAAGCCTTTATACCTTTGTATTTGATAACCTTTGCCGACTTTTTCGATTTTTTCGCGTAGCTCGGCGTCGTCGTAAGCGTATTCTTCTACGTTGCCCTTATAAACTTTATATAGCGGCGGCATACCGATATAAACGTGACCTTCGCTTATCAAATCTTTCATATATCTAAAAAAGAATGTCAAAAGCAAAATTCTTATATGGTAACCGTCTACGTCGGCATCGGACAATATAATGACTTTATGGTATTTAAGGTTAGATAAATCGAATTCTGAACTTATCCCCGTGCCGAGAGCGGATATAAGCGTACGGATTTCTTCATTTTGCAATATTTGAACAAGTTTTTTCTTTTCTACGTTAAGAGGTTTGCCCCTAAGCGGTAGAATCGCTTGAAAATGGCGCACTCTCGCTTGTTTTGCGCTTCCTCCGGCAGAATCCCCTTCTACGATAAATAATTCGTTCATTTCGGCTTTTCTGCCCGAACAAGCGGCAAGCTTGCCGACAAGATTTTGAGCTTCTATGCTTTTAGACGCCCTTGCGATTTCTTTCGCTTTTTTTGCCGCAAGACGAACTTTTGCCGCGCCGAGCGCTTTGTTCATTATCAGCTCGAACACTTTAGAAAATCTTTTATTTTTGGCTATGTTAGAAAAACCGTTTATCGTAACGTATTCTACTGCGGGGCGGGCTTCCGGGTTACCTAGTTTGGTTTTTGTTTGCCCCTCGAATTGAACGTTTTGCATTTTTATTGATACGATAGCCGTTAAACCTTCCTTAAAATCGTCGCCTAGCAAGTTATCGTCTTGATTTTTAAGGAAATTCTTTTCTCTTGCGTAATCATTTAAACACCGCGTAAGTCCCGAACGAAAGCCCGTTTCATGCGTGCCGCCTTCGCCCGTCGGTATATTGTTAACGTAAGAGCATACGCTATCGGTATACGCGTCGGTATGTTGAAGAGCAATTTCTACGACTATGCCGTCTTTACTGTCTTTTACGTAAAGCGGTTCGGGATATAAAACGCTTTTGCCCTCGTTGAGATATTTAACGAAATCGGTAAGACCGCCTTCGTAGTGATATTCCCTATGAAAGCCTGTATGCTCGTCGTAAAAATCTATGATAAGCCCCTTATTTAAGAAAGCAAGTTCTTTTAGTCTTTTAAGGATTGTTTCAACTGAAAACTCGGTACTTTCAAATACTTTTGCGTCCGGCATAAAGCGAACGAAAGTTCCGTGCTTTTTTGTTTTTTCTTTAGTATCTTTAAGCGGCGCTACGGGTATACCCGATTTTATCTTGCCCGTTTCTTTATCTAAGTAGCTTTTAAACTCCATTTCATAAACGTTGCCGCGGTAAACCTTAACTTTTAACCATTCGGAGAGAGCGTTGGTAACCGATGCGCCTACGCCGTGTAAACCGCCGGAATAACTGTAATTATCCGCATTAAATTTACCGCCGGCATGCAACTGTGTAAAAATAACCTGAACGCCGGATACGCCTGCTTTAGGGTGAATATCGGTAGGCATACCTCTTCCGTTATCTTCTACGGAGGCGCTGCCGTCTTTATATAATCTTACCTCTATTCTATCGGCGTAACCGTTTGCGGCTTCGTCTATGGCGTTATCTACGATTTCCCACAAAATATGGTGTAAACCTTTTATTCCGGTTGTACCGATATACATACCGGGGCGCATTCTTACGGCGTCTAATCCCTCTAATATCTTTATATCCTCTGCATTATAGCCTTGTTTTGACATTTAAATTACTCCGATTGTAAAAATATACGTATATATTTTACTATATATTGTGTTTTTTTTCAAGCACATACACAACATTTTTGTTTTTTGATATAAAAAAAGAGTTGCGAGGCAACTCTTTTTAACTTTTACGCTTTATTTTGTTTTTCAAAACCGCCGTTTGTGTATATATCGCATATTATTTTTTGAATTTTTAATGCTTCTTTTCCGCTGATAAAGGGTTCTTTATCATTTTCTACTGCGTCATAAAAATCGGCAATTTGTCTGATATGTTGAAAACCCCAATAATCTTTGCCGTTTTCGTAATATATATCGCCCGCCCCTTGTTTTATAGAAATAACCGTTCCGTCATTTAATTCTATGCGAGCGTCGTCGTAACTCATATAGGCTTTGCCTTTTTCGCAGAACAATCGAATTTCAATCGCCTCATCGCAAGCGTAATTATTCATAGCCCAAAATGAAAGCGTTGCTCCGTTTTTATAACGAATAAGTCCTTCGCCCGTATCGTCAACTTCCATTATAGAGTGTCCGCGATTGGATAAATGAGATTGAACCGATACCGGTTCGTCGTTGATAAACCAATTTGCCAAATCAAGCGAATGAATAGCTTGATCGATAATTACACCTCCGCCTTCTTTATCCCACGTTCCCTTCCAATCGGAAAGCGAATAATACTCGTCGGGTTTACACCAAGTTAAAACAACCCTTGCGGATAAAACCTTGCCTAGTTTACCGTTTAAGATATTTTCTTTTATAAGACGCGACGTATCGTTATATCTGCATTGGAAAATTATACCGTATTTAACACCCTTTTCTTCAGCGATACGTACGTTTTCAAGTGCGTCTTCGTATTTAATGCTCATTGGTTTTTCACATAAAACGTGAACGCCGTGTTCTAACGCGTATCTGGATATTATTGGATGTAAATAATGCGGAACGCAAATATGAACCAAATCGATTTTATTTTTATCAATCAGCTCTTTATAATCGTAATACGCCTTTACGGAGTATTTTTTTGCAGCTTTATCAGCGCGATCCTTTTTTATATCGCATACCCCGACAAGTTGAGCATTTTTTAAATGATCGCAAGAGGTTGCGTGCATTGTAAAAATATTGCCGCAACCGACGATTCCAACCTTAATCATCAAACGCTAACTCCTTTAATAAAAAATCTAGTGAAGAAACTCCGTCCGCAAGCGTTGCTTTTTGAATTGTTTCATTTTTAGCGGCTTGCTTGCAAAAATAATCTAGTTCGTTATAATATCCGCCCAAATCGGAAATATTTCCGCCGTTGCAACCGTTGTCGGCAAAATCTTTCTTTTCTATTTTTATTTCTTTTACGCTGTTTTCTTCGTATAACAAGAATTTTCCTCCGGCATTTTCTACGACGGCATTTTCGAATACAACGCGGAATGTCGCCTCAAACGGATGAGTTGGCGGCAATCCCCACGTTCCCTCTACCGTTACGGCGAAATCGTTGTATTTCATTAAAGTGTTTACGTAAGACTTTTTTTCACCCAAAGTATTTTTTACTGAATAAAATTTTTCAGGTTTACCGAACAAAGACAAAACGTAGTCTACGTCGTGAATGTGTAAGTCTTGCGCCGCCCCGCCTGAACGTTTGTAATCGAGCAACCAATCTTCCCAACCCCAATCGGGACGAGGGCTGATACGACGGAAATTAGCGTTTACAATTTTACCGTAAACTCCGTTTTCGACGATTTTTTTAAGTTCAACGTATTCGTCCCAAAAACGGATAACTTGCCCGACTTGAACGTTACATCCCGTTTTTGCGGCTTTGTCTTGCATTGCCAACCCCTCTTCAACGGTCAACGCAACGGGCTTTTCAATAAATAAATATTTTACTTTATCCATTGCGGCAAAAGCGTATTCGGCATGTAAAAAGGTCGGTAGGCAAATATCGATAATATCTACGTCGGCATTGCAAATCAAATCTTTTCCGTCGGAATAAATTTTTGCATCCGTATCTTTTATCAAATCTTTTGCTTTTTGTTCCCTTATATCAGCAACTGCAACAACTTTAACGCCGTTAATATTTTTATAACAATTATAGTGCATTGCACCCATAAATCCGCATCCGATTAATCCTACTTTTAACATTTTTTATTTCCTCCCTAAAATTCTATCCATCGAATAAGACGTATTGTAGATTATTGCGTCGGTATGATATTTATAATTAGGAATCATTTCCGCAGAAACCCAACCGTCATAACCTACCTCTTTTAAGGCTTTTACTACTTCGGGATAATTTACGTCACCCGCAAGTAAATCAACGAAGCCGTGCAGTCCGCCGGCTTGCATTCTGTAATCCTTAAAATGAACTTTTTTTATTCTTATACCTAAAATTCTAATCCAATCTTCGGGATAGCCGCAAAGCATAGCGTTGCCGACGTCAAAATAACTTCCGACAAATTCACTGTCAATTTTATCGATAAAATCCCTCATTTCCATCGGAGATAGCAAAAACTTATTCCATACGTTTTCAAGACCGATATTTACTTTTAAGCTTTTTGCGTAATCTTTTAAGCCGTTAAGCCCCTTTAATGCCCGTTCGTAAACCACGTCGTAAGCAACTTTTTTTTCGGGAAAAGAAAATTCCACGTTAACAACTCCGGGGATAACTAAAATCGTGTCCGCTCCCAAAATTTTTGCTGTATCGAGCTGTTTTTTTATCATATCGACGCTTTTGTTGCGAAGATTTTCATCGTCGTCGCTTAGCCGATAATCCCAACAAAGACCGCATGACAAGCTGTATAATTCTAAACCTAAGTCATCGGCAATCTTTTTGACGTTCTTTATTTCGGCTTCGCTTGAATTCATCGAAAGTTCGCCTTCGGCATTCAAAGCAAGCTCAACGCCTTCAAAACCGGCTTTTTTTGCAAGCAACAAGTTATCTTTTATAGACGCTTGCGGAAAAGACCATATATTGATACCCTTTTTCATACAATTCTCCTTGCATTTATTTTATTGCTATGATAAAATTATACTGTAAAAGATAGTTGTTGTACAGTCAATTTTATACTCTAAACGTTCATTTTTGTGCACGAGGATTTTGGTTTAAGGATAAATATGAAAGCTTATTATATAAAAACACAGTTGCAAAGCGTTATAAACATTTCTAAAATAGTGACTATTCATTATTACGAATTTGACAAAAACTTTATTTTTGAGGGTGAAAAACATAATTTTTGGGAAATGGTTTACGTTGATAAAGGGCAAGTTAAAGTAACTCGCGATAAAGAAAGCCTTGTGCTTTCGCAAGGTAACGTAATTTTTCATAAACCTAACGAATTCCATTCTATTCGCGCGTTGGATTCTTCACCGAATTTTTTCGTTATATCGTTTGTTTGTAATTCTCCGTCTATGGTTTATTTAGAAAAGTATCAAGCCTTTTTGGATAAAACGCTAAAAAGTTTTATTTCGGCAATTATAAAAGAAGCTGAACAAACCTTTGTTATTCCCAAAAACGATCCCCTATTAAAAAAACTTTTAAAAAAAGAAAACGCCGCTATCGGCGGAGAGCAATTGATAAAAACGTATTTAGAGCAATTACTTATTTTTCTAGTCAGAAACGTTACAAAAAAAAGTGAAATCAGCGTTTTCCCCAATAAAGAAAGTATGGAAAGCCATTTGATTTCCGAAGTAAAAAAATACGTAGAAGCAAATGTAGAGAACAGGTTTAGAATAAACGATTTGTGTAAAAAATTCGGTTATAGCAAAAGTTATCTAAGCAAACTTTTTAGAGAGCAAACAAACAATACTATTGCGGCTTATGCCGTTAAAACAAAAGTTGACAAGGCAAAATCACTGATTCGCGAAGGAAACCTTAATTTTTCGCAAATATCCGATTTGGTTGATTTTGACAATCCACAATATTTTTCGCGAGTGTTCAAGCGTGTAACCGGTTTGACGCCTTCTGAATTTAAATCTTCTTTAAACTTTAACTCTCGATAAGAAAAATCGTATAAAAAAAAGAGAAACTATGAAGAGCTTCTCTTTTTTTTACTATGATTAAACTATTTTATTCGCCTAAACTTTCAAGATAAAGGCAAGCGTTTGTCGCAGCGACGCCGCCATCCGCAACGGCGGTTACCACTTGGCGAACTGCTTTTGTTCTACAATCGCCGGCAACAAATAAACCTTCCGTTTTGGTTTTACAACTTTCGTCGGAAATTATATATCCGTCTTTATCGATATCGACGAGTTCGGCAAAAGCTTTATTATCGGGAACTTGCCCTATCGCAACGAATACGGCAGGGATTTCGTGTCTTAAAATTTCACCGTTTTTGTTTTTATATTCTATAGCGGTCAAAACGTCGTCACCGATAAAATCGATTACGCTTGTTTCAGGTCGCCATTCGATATTATTTTTTGTTCCCAACGCCTTTATTAACGTTTTATCCCCGAAGAATTTATCAAAAAGAGTGTAAATATAAACTTTTTTGCAATAAGAAGATAAAAGCAAACTGTATTGAAGCGCCGTATTTGCGTCACCGATAACGGCAACCTCTCTATCTTTATAGAAAGCGCCGTCGCAAATTGCACAATAATATACGCCTTTGCCGACTAAATCTTCTCTACCCGATTTGGTTTTTAGGTGTTTGTGTTTAACGCCTGCGGCAATTATAACGCTTTTGGCTTCGTAAGAATTATATTCAGTATCAACTACAAAAATATTATCTTCTCTTTTAGCGATTTTAACGGCTTTTTCAATTTCAAAATCCGCGCCCATCGAAGTTATTTGTTCAAAAAGATTATCGGCAAACTGTTCACCGCTTATCGCTTTTATCGAGGGATAATTCTCTAAACGCGGCGAAGTGGCGATTTGACCGCCTAAACTTTCACTTTCTAATACTAAAACTTTTTTTCCGTTTCTTAATGCGTACAGCGCAGCAGTCATTCCTGCCGCGCCACCGCCGATTACTATAATATCATGCATAATCAATGTAAACTCTCGATATATCTTCTTATTTCGCTTGCGTTATCATACGCTTTAAATCCGTCGCCCTCGGGTACAAGAAGCGTGGGAGCTTTTTTAACCCCGAATTTAAGGGTTTTATCTTTTTCGACTTCCGCGTCGATTACGTCATATTTAATGCCTGCTTTATCTAGCATCATTTTGCTTGTTTTGCAATTAGGGCAACCGTTTCTTGTAAACAATATCGGTGACGTAATTATATTATCCGTTTTTGATTCGCAATCTTTGCATACGGAATTATCTTTTTTAACCGTTCCGTCTTTTGCGGTAAAATGTGAATTTGCAACGTCATAAACTTTTCTATCGGCAAATTCAGCGCGTTTACCGTCGTTCCAATTTTGCACGGGACGATAATATCCGGTTATTCTGCTGTAAACTTCAGTAACTTTTCCGCATACGGGGCATTTATAAACTTCACCGGGGATATAACCGTGATCCGAACATACCGAATATGTCGGCGACATTGTATAATATGGTAACTTATAATTTTCTGCAATCTTACGAACGAGATTTGCAGCAGCCTTCCAATCGGGAAGCTTTTGACCGAGGAATGCGTGGAAAACAGTTCCCGAAGTGTAAAGCGTTTGCAATTCGTCTTGGATGTCAAGCGCGGTAAAAATATCGTCTGTGTATCCGACGGGCAAATGCGAGCTGTTTGTATAATAAGGCGTTTTATCCGTGTCGGAAGCCGTTATTATATCGGGATATCTCTTTTTATCGTGTTTAGCAAGACGGAAAGAAGTCGATTCCGCCGGAGTTGCTTCAAGGTTATATAAATCGCCGTAAAGTTCTTGATAATCGGAAAGCTTGTTTCTCATAAAGTTAAGCACGTTTTTAGTAAACGACTGAGCTTCCGGAGAGGTTAAATCTTTCTTTATCCATTTTGCATTAAGGCAAGCTTCGTTCATTCCGACTAAACCTATCGTAGAGAAGTGGTTAGAGAAAGTTCCTAAATATCTCTTCGTATAAGGATAAAGACCTGCGTCAAGCAACTTGGTTATAGTATCTCTCTTTACTTTTAAGGACCTTGCGGAGATATCCATAAGATGTTTTAGTTTTTCGTAAAACTCTTCTTCGGTTGAGGATGTATACGCTATTCTCGGCATATTTATCGTTACAACGCCGACAGAACCGGTGCTTTCGCCGCTCCCGAAAAATCCACCCGATTTTTTACGCAACTCTCTCAAATCCAATCTTAAACGACAGCACATACTTCTAACGTCGGAAGGTTCCATATCGGAATTGATATAGTTTGAAAAATACGGAGTGCCGTATTTGGCAGTCATCTCGAATAAAAGTTTATTATTTTCCGTTTCAGACCAGTCAAAATCGCGAGTTATAGAATACGTGGGTATCGGATATTGAAATCCCCTGCCGTTAGCGTCGCCTTCTATCATAATTTCGATAAAGGCTTTGTTTACCATCGCC
>CAZXOQ010000030.1:0-14093 GCA_964642415.1 uncultured Christensenella sp.
CCCGTATATCGCGCGGAATTCTTCTTCTTCGGATTTTGCAGTTCCCGTCATACCAGAAAGCTTTTTGTATAATCTGAAATAGTTTTGGAAGGTAATTGTTGCATACGTTTTATTTTCGTTTCTAATCTTAACGCCTTCTTTTGCTTCGATTGCCTGATGCAAACCGTCGGAATATCTTCTTCCGATCATAAGACGACCGGTAAACTCGTCTACGATAATAACTTCGCCGTCCGAAACAACGTAGTCGTTATCTCTCTTAAAAATATAGTTTGCTTTAAGAGCTTGTTGAATGTGATGAGAAAGCGAAGCGTTTTCTATATCCGAATAGCTAGACAAGCCGAAAAACGTTTCCGCTTTTTTTGCGCCCGATTCCGTTATTTGAACGCTTTTTTCTTTAATATCTATGGTAAAATCTTTATCGATAACCAAAGATTTTACAAACTTGTTTGCGGTTACGTATTTATCGCTCGATTCTTGACCTTTACCGGAAATGATAAGCGGGGTTCTTGCTTCGTCTATTAAAATAGAGTCAACTTCGTCAACGATAGCGAAAGAAAGAGGGCGCTGAACCATTTGGTCAAGACGGCTTTTAAGATTATCTCTCAAATAATCGAAGCCCATTTCGTTATTCGTGCCGTACGTTATATCGGCGGCGTAAGCTTTTTTCTTTTCGGAATCTTCCATTCCGGAAACGGCAACGCCGACGGTAAGTCCTAAAAATTTGTAAATTTTACCCATCCATTCGGCATCGCGGGCGGCAAGATAATCGTTAACCGTAACGATATGAACGCCTTCGCCCTTAAGCGCGTTAAGATAAGCCGGCAAAGTGGCAACCAAGGTTTTTCCTTCACCCGTTTTCATTTCGGCAACTCTGCCTTGATGTAAACATATTCCGCCGATTATTTGCACTTTATAATGCTTCATTCCGAGAACTCTCATAGCCGCTTCACGCGTTACGGCAAAAGCGTCGTACAAAATGTCGTCGGTAGTTTCGCCGTTTTTGAGCCTGTTCTTCAAAACGTCGGTCTGTTCTCTAAGTTCGGCATCGGTCATAGCTTTATACTTGTCGTCTAACGCGATAACGGCGTCTGCCATCTTATCAAGTTTACGTAGACTTCTTCTTGCCTCGCCGCCGAGAATATACCTAAATAATCCCATAATTTTCACCTAATCCTGTTTTATTGTTTGCGCGTATACGCGCGTAGTCTTTAATTTAATCTAATAAGTTTTAATAGTTATCTATCGGCGGCACGCTTGCTGCCGTTAAAAGAGAAACTGTTTTAGCACCAGCTTTTTTAAGTTTTATCGCAATCGCTTCGGCTGTTGAACCCGTGGTAGTTACGTCGTCTATTATAAGCAAATTTTTATCTTTAACAAGCTTTCTGTCGGTAATCTTAAAGGCGTTTAAAAGATTTTTACGCCTTTGCTCTGCCGATAATTTTGCTTGCCTTTTGGTTTCTAAAACCTTATCGATAACGTCTATAACGGGAACTCCCGTTTTTTCTGAAATTTCGTCAGCCAATATTTTAGACTGATTATATCCCCTTCGACGAAGAGATTTATCCGTCATCGGAACGAAACACAATGCGTCCGCATTAAAATAATTTTTGAAATATGCAGACGACATATATTCCGCAAAAAAACTTAGCAAATATCTCGCATTTTCGTATTTAGCCCTTTTTAATAGGGCACTTATAGGTTTTTCGTAATTAAAAACGCTTCTCGCTTTATCGGTAGCGGTAAGTCTATTCTTACAAGTAGAACAATACGCTTCGCTTGCGATAACCTTTCTTCCGCAATGAGAACATATCGCGCCTTCTATAAACGGAAGATTTTTTTGGCAATCTTCGCAAACGTATTCGCCGTTAAAAACTTCTTTTCCGCAACAAACGCAGCGCCATTTAGGATAATAAAAAGCTTTCTTTATAATATCGCGAACAAACCCAATCAATTTCATTTTGCGATATACTTTTTAAGATCCTCTGCTTTATCGGTTTTTTCCCATGAAAAGCAATTTCTTCCGAAATGCCCGTAAGCGGACGTTTCGGCGTAAATCGGGTTTTTAAGCTGTAATTTGCTTATAATCGCCGCAGGGCGCAAATCGAATTCTTTCAATACGATATCGGCAAGCTCGCCATCGGAAAGCTTCCCCGTACCGAAAGTGTTTACCATAACAGAAACGGGTTTTGCAACGCCGATTGCATAAGCAACTTGAATTTGGCATTCTTCCGCAAGACCGGCAGCGACTATGTTTTTTGCAATATATCTTGCCATATAGGTAGCCGAACGATCGACCTTTGTAGGATCTTTTCCGGAAAAAGAACCGCCGCCGTGAGGACATTTGCCACCGTAAGTATCTACGATTATTTTTCTGCCCGTAAGACCTGAATCGCCTGCCGGACCGCCTATTTCAAACCTGCCGGTAGGGTTTATAAAATATTTGGTTTCTAAATCGAGATATTCCGACGGAAGAACTTCGTCTATAACGTATTTTTTTAAGTCTTCTCTAAGTTGTTCCGTAGTAACGTCCGCATTATGCTGTGAAGATAAAACGACGGCTTCGATACGCTTAGGTTTTCCGTTTTCGTATTCTACGGTAACCTGACCTTTACCGTCCGGACGCAAATAAGACAACTTGCCGCTTTTTCTAACTTCTTCTAACTTACGGCAAAGCTTATGAGCAAGCATCACGGGAAGAGGCATAAGCTCTTCCGTTTCGCGACAAGCGTATCCGAACATCATTCCCTGATCGCCCGCACCCGTTTTATCGAACTCGTCTTCAGCGATTCCGTTTTCATTCTCGCTTTTCGCTTCGACAGAATTATCCACGCCAAGCGCGATATCCGCACTTTGACGTTTGATTTTTACAATAATTTCCGCCCCGTCGGCTGAAAAACCGGTAGTCGCGTCATTATAGCCTATTTCAGAAATAACTTTTCTTGCAACGGCTTCGGCGTCAACCGAAGCTTTTGACGTTACCTCGCCCGTAATCAACATAAAATCGGTGGAAGCAACAACTTCGCAAGCAACTCTTGAATCGGGATCGCCTTTAACGTATTCGTCAAGAACAGCGTCGGCAACGCTGTCGCAAACCTTATCGGGATGCCCTTTTGTAACGCTTTCACTTGTAAAATAATTTTTCATTAAAATTTCCTCGGTAAAAATACTTATGTATTGTACCACTATTTGGGGTGTTATGTCAACATTTTGCCCCCACTAATCCTTTTTTAATCTATAATAAAAATTTTTTTCGACTTAATTCCGTTATTTTGTATAATAACTGACTTTCGCGTCAATTAAATTCAAAAAAAAGCTGTTAAATCGTTGACAAATTATTTTTACTTTCATATAATAAGCAATATTGACTAAAAAAGTCATGCAAGGTGAAAAATGAAAAAATCAGAAGAAACGAAAAGCCGAGCCGGAGAGCTTCGCAAAAGAGAGTTAGCGATAGCCGGACTTAAGGTTTTTTGCGAAAAAGGATACGAAGGCGCAACGATTGAAGATATTGTAAAAAAAGCCGGTTGCAGTCACGGATTGTTTTATCATTATTTTAAAAACAAAAAAGAAGTATTTGACGAAACAATGCGTATCAAACGCGAAAACAACAGCGACGATATGCTAAAGCAATTAGACGCCCAACCGAATTATTTAGAAAAACTCAGAATAATTGTAAACGGAATGTTTTACGATCTTAAAAACGACGAAAACTTCGCGTATTACTATTATTTTTTCGTATCGCAATGCTTTACGCGGAAAGAAAAGAACGTTCCGCCCCCTCCGCGTGAGGACGGCAAAGAACCTCCTCCGCCGCCCATCGTTCTTTTTGAAAAACTTTTCAACGACGGTCAGCGCGAAGGATATTTTTCCGACAAGCACTCGCCTAAAGATTGCGCGAGATTGTTTATATCGATAATACAGGGCGCGACGATAGGTTACGTTATCGCGCCGAAAGAAATACAAAAACGCATGAGTCTGCCCGATACGGACTTTATACTCGAAATATTTAAAAAGGAGACTATATGAAAAAACAAAAACAACGTAAAAACGGATTTATATCCGACGTAAAGACCATAGCCAAGTCTATAAGAGAATACAAAAAACCGTCTATTCTTGCGCCCGTTTTCGTGGCGTTAGAAGTTATTTTTGAAGTTCTTATTCCATATACAATGACGTTATTGCTCGGCAGAATAGACAAAATCAGCGAAGCAAACGAAACGGCTGCGCTTTTACCCGAAATATTAAAATACGGCGGTATCCTTCTCGCACTCGCTTTAGGCGCGCTTGCGTGCGGCTCGCTATCGGGTTTATTTTGCGCTAGAGCATCGAGCGGTTTTGCTAAAAACTTAAGAAAGGATATGTATTACAAAATACAAGACTTTTCTTTCTCTAATATAGATAGATTTTCTTCCTCTTCACTTGTAACAAGGCTTACAACCGACGTAACCAACGTAGAAATGTCTTATATGATGATTATAAGAACGGCTATTCGCTCGCCTTTTATGCTTATATTCTCTATGATAATGGCTTTTTCTATCAATACGAGAATGGCGCTTATATTCTTATGCACCGCGCCCGTTCTTGCCATAGGGTTGATTCTTATATTAACGAAAGCCGTGCCGCTGTTTAACAGAATATTCAAAAGATACGACGCGATGAACGAATCGGTTGAAGAAAACGTAAACGGTATGAGAGTGGTTAAGTCTTACGTAAGAGAAGATTTTGAAAAAGAAAAATTCGGCAAAGCTTCCGATAACGTTAAAAAAGACTTTATAAAGGCTGAAAAACTTATCGCATGGAACACGCCGCTTATGAACTTTTGCATATATGCGGGACTTATAGCGATGTACGCCGTCGGCTCGATTTTTATCGTAAAGGACAATCAGGCACTCTTAAAACTCACCGAACTTCAAAGTTTTATGACCTATTCTTTCCAAATACTTATGGCGCTTATGATGCTGTCTATGATAATGGTTACCATCATTATGAGTACCGCATCGGCTAACCGTATCGCTGAAGTGTTAAACGAAAAAAGCACGATAACCTCTCCCGATAACGCTTTGACTGAAATCAAAGACGGCAGCATAGAGTTTAGTGACGTATCCTTTAAGTATTCCGAAAAAGCGGAAAAGAACGCGCTTGACAATATCAATCTTTCGATAAACAGCGGCGAAACCGTCGGGATTATCGGCGGCACGGGTTCGGGCAAAACTTCGCTTGTTAACCTTATCCCCCGTCTTTACGACGTAACCGATGGCGAAATTAAAGTCGGCGGAGAAAATGTAAAGAATTACGACGTAGAATCGTTAAGAAACAACGTTGCGGTCGTTCTTCAAAAGAACGTTTTATTTTCAGGCACTATAAAAGAAAATTTGCGTTGGGGTGACGAAAACGCTACCGACGAACAAATAGAACATGCGGCAACCCTCGCTCAGGCGGACGAATTTATTCAACGCTTCCCCGAAAAATACGATACCTATATAGAACAAGGCGGCGTTAACGTTTCGGGCGGTCAAAAACAAAGACTTTGTATTGCAAGAGCGCTTCTTAAAAAGCCTAAAATACTCATCTTAGACGACTCTACTTCCGCGGTAGACACAAAAACCGACGCGCTGATAAGAAAAGCCTTCAAAGAGTATATTCCCGAAACGACGAAAATAATAATCGCGCAGCGTATAGCTTCCGTTCAAGACGCGGATAAAATCGTGATTATGGAAAACGGTAAAATTTCCGCCGTGGGAACGCACGAAACGTTGCTTAAAGACAACGAAATTTACCAAGAACTTTATTATTCTCAAAACAAGGAGGAAAAATAATATGCCGCCAAGAAGACCTAAAGCAATGCACGGAGCGCCGCAAAAAGCGCAAAAAGGCACTATGGGCAGATTGCTTAAAATGTTATTTATGCAAAACAAAGCATTGCTTATAATTATTGTAGCATGTATTTTGATAAGCGGAATTACGGGTGTTATGTCGTCCGTTTTTTTAACAAATATTTTAACTCAGTTAGAAAACGGACTTGACCTTATAAAAAACGGAGCGTCAAACAACGACGCTTGGGCGCAAGTATTTCCCGCAATACTTAAAATTCTTATTACAATGGGTGTAGTTTACGGTTCAAACATAATTTGCTCTTTCGTTTACACTCGTCTAATGGCAACGCTAACGCAAACCTTCTTACATCAAATAAGAACGGGTATGTTCAACAAGATGCAATATTACCCCATAAGATTTTTCGATACACACAAAACGGGCGATATAATGAGCGTTTACACCAACGATACGGACGCTCTCCGTCAACTTGTTTCTCAAAGCATACCTAGCCTTTTATCTTCGGCGGTAAGCATTATAACCCTTTTGATTATAATGTTTAAGTCAAGCATTTACCTATCCCTCGTTATTTTCTTAGGTATTATATTAATGGCTTTAATCACCAAGAAAATCGGCGGCGGAAGCGCAAAATTCTTTATGCGTCAACAAATTTCTCTCGGAAACGAAGAGGGTTACATTCAAGAAATGATGCAAGGTCAAAAGGTAATTAAAGTTTTTTGTCACGAAGAACAGTCTAAAAAAGGCTTTGACGAGAAAAACGATCAACTTTGCAGCGACGCGACAAACGCCCACGCTTACGCTAACGTGCTTATGCCTATAATGGGCAATCTCGGAAATATTTTATACGTTTTAATAGCGTTTATCGGCGGACTTTTAGCCGTTCTCGGCGTTAAAAACCTTACGATAACTGGATTTAGCACTACTTCGTTTTTAATCACGATAATGTCTTTCTTGCCAATAAGCAAACAGTTTACCGGTCAGGTTTCGCAAAGTTCGCAACAACTCAACTCTATCGTTATGGGACTTGCGGGCGCGTCGAGAATATTCGAACTTATGGACGAACAACCCGAAACCGATAACGGCTACGTTACTCTCGTTCGTTGTAAAATAGCAGACGACGGAACTATTACCGAATGTGAAGAACGCACGGGACATTGGGCTTGGAAGCACCCCCACAAAGCGGACGGAACTATCACCTATACCGAACTTAAAGGCGATATCCAAATGTTTGACGTAGACTTCGGATATACCGAAGAGAAAATCGTATTGCACGACGTATCGCTTTATGCTCACCCCGGACAAAAGGTAGCGTTCGTCGGTGCGACGGGTGCGGGGAAAACAACGATAACCAACCTTATAAACCGTTTCTACGATATTGCCGACGGTAAAATCCGTTACGACGGAATCAATATAAACAAAATCAAAAAAGCCGATTTAAGACGTTCGCTCGGTATCGTTTTGCAAGATACAAACTTGTTTACCGGAACGGTAATGGAAAACATAAGATACGGCAGACTTGCCGCAACCGACGAAGAATGTATTGCCGCCGCGAAGCTCGCCTATGCCGACGATTTTATACAAAGACTTCCCGACGGATACAATACGATGCTTACCGCCGACGGAGCTAACCTTTCGCAAGGTCAACGCCAACTTCTCTCTATCGCGCGCGCAGCCGTTAAAGACGCGCCCGTTATGATAATGGACGAGGCAACTTCCTCTATCGATACCAGAACGGAAGCTCTCGTTCAAAAAGGCACTGACAGACTGATGGAAGGCAGAACGGTATTTATTATCGCGCATAGACTTTCTACCGTACAAAACTCAAACGTTATAATGGTTTTAGAACTCGGCAGAATAATAGAACGCGGCTCGCACGAACAACTGATAGCCGAAAAAGGCAAATATTATCAATTATATACCGGAGCGTTCGAACTTGAATAAATTCACTTCGCCATTATGCACGCTATGCCCTAACGACTGCAATGCAAATAGAAGCGTTGCGGTCGGCGCATGCGGCGCAAACGATAAAATAAAAATCGCAAAATTTTATCTTCATAAATTTGAAGAACCGTGCATTTCGGGCAAAAACGGCTCGGGCACGGTGTTTTTTTGCGGTTGCTCGCTTAAATGCGTGTTTTGCCAAAACTACTCGCTTTCACGCAACGAGCGCGGAAAAACGATAACGGTTCACGAACTAGCAGATATTTTTAAGCAACTTGAAAATATGGGCGCAACCAATATAAACCTCGTAACCCCCACGCATTACGCGGACAAAATCGCGGAAGCGTTAAGCATTTATAAGCCGAATATTCCCATCGTATACAACACTCACGGATATGAAAAAATCGAGGTACTGAAAGCCCTCGATAAATTTATCGATGTATATATGCCCGACGTAAAATACTTTTCTCCCGACGTATCTTTTAGATACACGGGTAAAAAAGATTATTTTTCGGTTGCCTCCTCTGCGGTGGAATTTATGACAAAAAAACCGCTCGTAATAGACGAGAACGGAATAATGAAAAGCGGAGTTTTGGTAAGACATCTAGTTCTTCCGCAAAACGTTTGTGACAGTGAAAAAATAGTGCGATGGTTTGCGGAATCGGGGCTTAAAGACAAAGCGTATTTGCACGTGATGAGCCAATATACGCCATTCGGCAATTTAGAAAAATTCCCAGAATTGCAACGCAAAATCACGCGGCGCGAATATGAACGAGTTATCGACTGCGCAATTTCCCTCGGAATAGAAAAAATGTATTATCAAAAATTCACTTCCGCAAACAAATCCTATATCCCCGAATGGGATTATTAAAAATCATAAAAAGATTTTTTATACCGCCGCTCTAAACGGCGGTTTTTTTCTAAATAAAACCCCAAAAGCCCATAAAGCTACGCAAAAATTGCAATGCTTTATGGGCTTTTTATTTGAATAAACTATATTTTATAAATTATTTTAATTCATATTATCCGACGATAATTTGCGACCACATAGTATTTATACGTTCATTGGCGTCATCGGAAAAATAATTCATAACTACGCAACGGTCTATAACCTCTTTTGAAGGATATTGCGCGGCAAAAATTCCGTATTTATTAGAATAGTTAACCGTGTAATTTCCGCCGTCGCCAAAGAAATAACTTAAATCTACCGAAAGATTGCCGTTATCGTCGTTATAGCTGTTTTTAACGTATTCAAACACGGTGTTACCTGCAATAACGCTAACGTAACCGATATACTCCATATTAGCTACGGCGTTTTCCGGCTTAGATAAAAAGTCGATAAACTCGATTGCAGCGTCTTTTTGCTTTGTTCCCTTAGGAATACACCATCCGTCAAACCACACGTTAGAGCCTTCTTCGGGGACGGAATATTCAAGCGTTACGTTTGCCGATTCGGCAGCTTCAAACATTGCGTAAACGGCGTCGCCGCTCCATGCAAAATACACGTCGCTATCACCCGATATAATCATATCTTTTCCGTCGTCTACTTCAAGCTTAAACGCGCGTTTTTTAAGAGTTAAAAGTTCAGATTTAACAGCAGATACGGTCTTTTCGTCGGTATCGTTAAACATACTTTTTAGCGCGATTTGACGTTCTTCTGCCGAAAGATTTTTAGCAGATTCTAGCTCGCTTGCATAATGCTTCGCAAGCCCGACAAAATAGGTATCTCTAACGCTGTTTTTGATAGTAAACTTGCGATCGGTTTTCCATAAAGACGACCAAGAAGCCATTTCTTCGCTTTTGACTTTTGCCGTATTGTATACGATTCCGAAAGTTCCCCACATATAGCCGGCGGCATAATTATAAAGGCTTTTTTGATTTTCGCCCTCGCCCCATTTTATATCTTTAAATACCTTATCGATATACGGCGAAACGTTATTTTTATAATAACCGTCCTCAGGCATTTCAAATTCTTCTAGCATATCCTCTCTAGCCATTTTTTCTATCATATAATCGGACGGACATACTATATCGTAATATCCCGGATTCATTATAATGTTGTTATACGCGTCTTCCGGAGTATCGAATTTATCGTATTTTACGGTTATAGGCGTACCCGTTTTTTCTTTATAATATTTTTCAAATTCTCCGATAAGATCTTCGTCTATATAATCGAAACAATTATATACCGTCAATACGTTATCGTTTCCGCAACCGAAATTTACCGTCACGGAAAAAAGCATAACCAAAGCAAGCGCAATGCAAGACAAAAACTTTGTTATTTTCATTTTAAGTTTCTCCTATTATCTTTTTATTTGAACGTCTTCTTTCTTCTTTTTAAAATTTATAATCAAAACGACCGCTACCATTATAGCGAACAAAACCGAAGACAACGCTCTTAGTTCTGCAAGATACGCGTTTCTGGGTTTTTTTATCGCGCCGAAAACATAGGTGCTTATCGATTCGAAACCCGACGGTTTTGTATAGGCGGTTATCATATAATCGTCTAAAGATAACGTTATCGCAAGCATAAATCCCGAAAAAACACCCGACAGTATTTCAGGCAAAACAACCTTAATAAGCGCTTGAAAGGGCGTTGCACCTAAATCCAAAGCCGCTTCGTATAAACTGCCGTCCATTTGTTTTAATTTCGGCAATACCGATAACACCACAAACGGCGTACAAAGCACGATATGCCCTATCAACATTGCCGCGTAACTTTTGCCTATCGATATAGCGGCAAAAACCAATGCGAGTGAAATTGCCGTAACTATTTCCGCATTGATTACGGGTATTTGAGAAGAAGCTTTTACTATTTTGCCCAACCATTTTTTGTTATAAAAAATACCTATCGCGCCCAACGTGCCGAGAACGGTTGAAATAGCCGCCGCAAGAAAAGCGAGAACAAACGTATCGATAAAAATACTTCTAAGTGCGTCTATCGTAAACAACCGCTTATAGTTATCAAGGGAAAAACCGCTCCAAACGCCGATAGATTTAGCCGTTGTAAAGCTGTAAATAAATAAAACGAATATTGGCGCGTAAACGAAAAGAAGGACTAAAAAAATGTAAAAGAAGGATAAAACCTTGCCTGTTTTTTTCATAAGATACTCCTCCCCGTGTCTTCCGTTTTAGAAAAACCGCCCATTGCTATGGTAACTATAAACATAATAACAAGCAACACAAGCGCAACAACCGAACCGTAATGCCAATTATTGCCCGATCCGAACCAAAGTTCTATAAGTTTGCCTATAATGGTTATTTTTCCGTTTCCGAAGGTATCGCTTATAACGTAACAGCTCATCGACGGCAAAAAAACCATTGTAACGCCGCTTATTATCCCCGGAACGGATAGCGGAAGCGTTACGTTTGCAAAAACTTTAAATCCGTTTGCGCCTAAGTCGGCGGCGGCTTCTTCTAAGCTTTTGTCCATTTTTATCAGCGTGGTATAAAGCGGCAAAATCATAAACGGCATATAATCGTAAACCATTCCGAGTACGGTATTGAAATAATTATGCTTGCCTAAAAATCCGATAAGAGAAAGAACTTCTCTTAAAGCCATCGCTCTTAAAACGAAATTTATCCACATAGGCATAATAAACAATAAAAGCAATATAGTTTTTCTATGCGACTTTATTCTAGATAAAATATATGCCACGGGATAGGCTATCAATAGGCAAACCGTTGTCGTTATAATTCCCAAAAGCATACTGAACAGTAGATTTTTTACCGACGACCAATCGCCGAAAAACCATATAAAATTATCAATAGTAAAGCTTCCGGTTTTAGATGTAAACGCGTAATAAACTATAAGCAATAACGGAAAAACCACGAATAAAAGCAAAAACACGCCGTACGGTATGCAAAGTTGACCGCGGTTGAAAGAAAACTTTTTTTCGCGTTTTTTAGTTTCTTTATCAACGACGTTTACGGAATTATTTTGCGTCATCTTCTAACCTCCGGTTTAAGCGAAAGTTTTATTTTGTCTTTCTTGATTATAACGCTTACTCTGTCGTTTACGTTCCAAGTATCTTCCGTATCTAAAACGTAATCTTCTTCGTTTTCGTCAGTTCTTACTATAAGCTGATAGTGATCGCCTTTGTATATTATAGAAACGATATTGCCGATTGCGCCGCCTTTTTCGGAATCGTCGGATATTTCTATATCTTTTAAGCCGACTTCAACGTTAACGTCTACGTCGGTTAGATCTACCTTATCGCCTTCCGCGGTAATAAGATAGCCTTCTTCGTCTAAAAACGAACCCGCATACAACTTTGTAACGTCACATTCGAACTCTCCGTCGCCGAAACAAACGGTATTGTTTTTAGTGATATATCCTTCGTATTTATTTGAAGAGAATTCCTTCGCCATTATATGAATATCGTCCGGTTTTATGAAAATGCTAACTTTTTCACCGACTTTTCTTTCAACGGTATCTTGAATTACGACTTCAGACTTTCCGACCTTCATAACCATCTCGTAATGAACGCCCTTAAATATACTACTAGAGATATATCCCTTAACTTGCCCTTTATCTTCATCCATCAAGAAAACGTCTTCAGGGCGAACAACTACGTCAACCTTTTCGTTAAGGGCAAAATCGTCTACACAATCGAAGGTATGATTTATAAATCTAACCTTTTTATCCCCTACCATCGTTCCGCTGAATATATTGCTTTCGCCTATAAAGTCCGCAACGAAAGAGTTTTTCGGCTCGTTATAAATATCCGTAGGCGTGCCGATTTGCTGAATAACGCCGTCTTTCATTACGACGATAGTGTCACTCATAGTTAAAGCCTCTTCTTGATCGTGCGTAACGTAAATAAACGTAAGCCCCAATTTTTTATGCATCTCTTTAAGTTCTAGCTGCATATCCTTACGCATTTTAAGATCGAGCGCCCCCAAGGGTTCGTCTAAAAGCAAGATTTCCGGTTCGTTTACGAGCGCGCGAGCAATGGCAACCCTTTGTTGCTGACCGCCCGATAAATTTGTAACGCTACGTTTTTCAAACCCTTCGAGGTCAACCATTTTAAGAACTTTACCGACTTTTTCGGATATAGTCTTTTTATCTAGTTTTTCCTTTTTTTCTATGCGTTTACCCTTTTCGTTTTCATAAACCGTCTTAATTCTTTTAAGTTTAAGACCGAACGCGATATTCTCGGCAACGTTAAGATGCGGGAAAAGCGCGTATCTTTGGAATACGGTGTTTATCGGACGCTTATTCGGAGGAAGTTCCGTTATGTCTTTTCCGTTTAACAAAATCTCACCCGAAGTCGGTTTATCGAAGCCCGCGATCATACGGAGAGTTGTGGTTTTGCCGCAACCGGACGGTCCCAAAAAAGTAACGAATTCGCCGCGACGGATATATAAATCGATTCCGTCAACGGCAACCAATCCGTCTTCAAATTCGCGAGAAACACCTTTAAGTTCTATAATCTTTTCTTTTTTAATTTCAGCCATTTGTATTTCCTCTTTAGAAAATATGTACGTAACAAATTAAAAAGTCGGCGGAGAAGATACCCAAATAAATTCAGCGTCTTTATCCGACTCGTTTATTATATAATGTATTTTTTCCGGCGAAAAATAAAAACTTTCGCCCTTTTTCACGCTTACTCGGCGTTTGCCTAGCGCGATAACGATTTTGCCCTTAAGAACGTAACCGAATTCTTCCCCCTCGTGTGGGAAATCCTCTTCGGTTGACGATTTAGCCTTTAGGCGCATATAAACGGGCTCCATTGCGTTTTTTTGCGCGTTGGGAACAAGCCAATTAAGAACGTATTCGTCTGTTGTTTTTTCAATAAACTCGTTTTTGCCGAAGGAAATTTTTTCATCGTTATCTTCTACGTCTGAAAAAAAAGATTTAAGCGTAGTTCCCAAAGCCGATAAAATATCTATAAGCGTAGCAATAGACGGGCTAGTAAGCTCGTTTTCTAACTGAGATATATACCCCTTTGTCAGCTCGCATCTATCGGCAAGCTCTTCTTGGGTTAATCCGCAAGAAAGCCTTAGTTCCTTTATTTTTTCTCCAATTACCATTTCTTCTCCGCATTGCCGCAGTTTAGAGATTTTTAACAAAAAGTTTAATAAACCTAAACCAACATAACGAATATATTATATGTATTAGTTATTAGCTTGTCAAGATATTTTAACACATATTTTAAATATTTTTTTTGATAATATCCAAAAAAAACGCGCTAAAATCCAATAAAAAAATTTTTGACGTAAATTTTAAAAAATATGGTAAAACGCTTGAAAAAAATTATCGAATTTGATAAAATATAAAGGCTATTCAATATAGGGGCGTCGCCAAGCGGTAAGGC
>CAZXOQ010000031.1:0-9419 GCA_964642415.1 uncultured Christensenella sp.
TCTTAACCGCTTGACCATGAGGCCATATTACTATACAATCAAGTCAACAGTGATATTCTATCATAAAAACAAAATGTTTGCAACAAATTTAATGCGCTTTTATAAAAAAATTAAAACCTGCATCGGCCGACGGAAAGGAAATAATTAACCCGTTTTGTTAACAGGCGAAGTGTTCTGCCGCGTTGATTCTGCATCTTCCTGATAAAATGACTGCGAGTGCCGCAATCGGAAGCTCCGCTAGGCAATGCGGACGCGAACCTTCTGATTATATTATTGTGGATTTTTTTGACCTTTCCTATCGCACCGCGAAGGCTTAAACCGCAAAAAAAGGATTAACCTCTTTTGCTTATTTATATTGTACCAAAAAGTTTTATACTTTGCAATAGTAATCGTTGACTTTTAAAAAAATTTGTTTTAAAATTTAAAAACAAGGGGAAAGACTAATGAAAAAACTTATTAATTTCAGACCGATTTTATTTTTAGCGCTGTTTTTTACGGTGGGAATTGCCGCGGCGTATTTTGTTTTATTAAAAAAATATCTTTTCCTTTTTATTCTTTTGGGCTTTTGTATACTTTCGGTTTCGTGGCTATTCGTTTATTCGGTTAAAAACGGAAAAGTCAAGCGTTGTATTGCGGTTGTTTTGGTTTGTGCTTTATTATTTATATCCGGTTTATTTGTTTTTAATCAAAAAATTAACGCGTTTGAATCGGCTGACGTAGACGAATCTCACTATTATTCCGTTACGGGGCTTATCGAACAAAAAAGTTATACCGAATCGGGTTGTTATTTGATACTGTCGGATTTAGAGATTAAAGGGGTTTCGGTAAAGAATTGCGATTTTAAGATTTCCGTTTTTGTTTCCGATTGGGTAGACGCCGATATCGGAAACGTAATTTCTTTCCGTTCGATATTAGAGAAAAGGTCTTTAATTTACGACGGCAGGTTTTCTGCTCAGAATATCGCGGCGGGTATAAAGTATTATACGTCGCTTGAAGTTTCAGATATTTCCGTAACGGATTATTCGCCAAATCTTCTTATGAGAGTGCGTATTTTTATCAATTCTTCGTTGAAAAAAGGGTTGTCTAAAGAATGTTATTCCGTTGCCAACGCAATGCTTTTAGGCGATTCGTCCGAAATTAACACCGAAACGCTTTATTCTTACCGTAGCGCCGGCGTAGCGCATATTTTTGCCGTTTCGGGTTTGCATATCGGATTTGTTGCGACGGCTTTGGGATTTTTGCTTAAACGGCTTAAAGCAAATCGCGTTTTACGTTTTATTATCATAACTATTGCGTGCTTTTTTTATTCGGGAATATGCGGCTTCTCCGCGTCGTCGATAAGAGCGTCTATTATGTGTGCGGTGTTGCAGCTTTCCGCGGTATCTGGCGACAGGTACGACGGATTATCTTCGGTGTCGCTAGCAATGTTTATCGTTCTTTTGTTTAATCCCGTTCAGTTATTTTGCGTCGGTTTTCAACTTTCTTTCGGCGTAGTGTACGGCTTGCTGATTTTTTCTAAACCGATTTCTAAAATCTTCTCTTTTTTACCTCAAAAAATTTCTTCTTCGCTTGGCGCGGTTATTGCCGCTCAGCTTACGGCTATACCGATTTCGCTAAGAGCTTTCGGAAGTTTTTCAATTATCGCCGTGGCGTTTAACCTTGTATTTATTCCCGTTTCGGGCGTTATTTTTATTGTTTTGTTGTGTAGCGCTATAATAGGCGGACTGTTCGGTATTGAAAAGGTTTCTCTATTTATTTCCGAATACGTTTTGAGAATGGTTAACGGAATAATCAACGGCGTAGACTATAAAATATTTATTGTCGGAGGTTTTACTTTAGGAATATTTTCGCTGTTTTATTACGGAACGGTTCTTGTGCCGAGCGGCATATTTAACATTAGAACGGTTACTAAAAGAATTTTAGCCGTTTTTTGCGCTGTCGTTTGCGTTTTAGGAACGGTTTTGATAAACGTAAACGAATATAATACCGTAAAGGTTTACGTGGTCGGTTCGGCTACTGTTTCGGCTTCGCTTGTTTCTTATAAAGATACAAACGTTTTGGTTGTCAATTCGGCTAATTATACGATATATCCTAGCGCGCTTAAGCGGTTGTCTAACGTTGCAAACGTAAAAGAATTAGACGCCGTTATATTGCTGACAACCGAAAAAGAGCTGTCGTTGCAGTTGTTTACCACAAAGCTAAGCAATGCTTTTAATACTGACAGTATTATGTATTACGGAGAAAAGTTAGTCGATGACGAAATTCTTATGGCAAAATCTTTTCCTAATATCGATTGCATAGATTTATCATACGAGAGTGTAACGGTAAAAGAGGTAACGTTAAATTATTTAGAAGAGGGCAGAATATCTAAATTGGCTGTTAAAGATAAAAGCATTTTTGCTTTCGGCAGTCTTTCCGAAAGCGTTGCGATAAGCTTGCTTAGTATCGATTCCGATATGATTATTGCGTATAATCGGGTACAAGAGCTATACAATCGTGTAAAAACCGAGCGGTTTGTCAGTTGCCGCGAACATTATTATTTTAAAAACGGAGAGTCGGAAGGGGTATTAACCGTAAAACTTTGAAAATCATTTTAAAAAACGGTAAAAGACGCCTTTTATTTCTTGCCAAACCTTTTGATTAGTGATAAAATGTATAAGAGGAAGTTTGAAGTTGAAGTTTTCGGAATTTAAAAACGGATTAGAAAACGGCGATAACCGTTCGTCAATATATTTGTTTGAAGGCGATGACGCTTATTTTAGAGAACGCGGATTAAGCGTGCTAAAAAAAAGGTTTTTGTCTGAACCGTCGTTAAATCTTTCGCTTTTTAACGGGGCGGATTTTTCCGTTTCTGAGTTCGCGTCTTCGCTCGAAGCCTATCCGTTTATGAGTGAAAAAAGACTTACGGTAATACGCGAGTTTTACCCTAAAAAGGGTAGTTGCGCCCCTTTAGATAGTTTTGCGGAAAACTCTGCGGAAAGCTGTATGCTTATAATTCTTAACGAGAAAGTTTGCGATTATCTAAAAAAGCTTTCAAACGTTTGCGTAGTTGACTGTTCTAAAGCGGATATAAGCGTTTTAACCCGTTGGATAAAGGCAACGTGCCATTCTAGCGGGGTTGAAATTAAAGCGGAAACAGCTTCTTCCGTGGCAAATTTTTGCCTTTGCGATATGACGAGGATTTCTAACGAAACGGAAAAGCTGATATCTTATGCCGGTAACGGCGGCGTTATAGACGATTTTGCCGTTTCGCTTCTTGTGCCGAGGGATTCGGAATACAAGATATATGAAATGACGGATTATATAAGCAAAAAAAAGTTCGATTTGGCGTATTCGGTTATTTGCGATATGTTGGGTAAGGGCGAAACTCCGCAAAGAATAATTTCTTCCGTTTATAATTATTTTAGAAGACTTTTATTTGCCGCGATAAGCGCAAAAACGCCTACAGAGCTTTCAAAGACGTTCGGCATAAAAGAATACGCCGCAACTAAAACGATAGCCCAAGCAAAGATGTTCAAAATAAGAGCGCTTAAAAAAACCGTAGATATGTTAACGGATTACGATTATAAGATAAAAAGCGGTTTAATCGATTCTGACGAGGCAATGTGGATTTCGGTGTTTGCCATTATGATCGACGCCGTTAAATAAACTGCGTAAAAATAAAAACTATAGTTGCTTTATAAGAGGTTTTTATATGAGTTTTATTGAAAAATTTAGAGAATTAACGTCAAATCTCTCGCAAAACGCTGATTTTTTGGTTGCGTTTATTGCGGGCGTTTTGCTGTTTACGATTGTTTATTTCGTTTTAATCAAATTTCTGTTCGATAACAATTCCGGTTGGATGGCTGCTATGTTTACGGTTATCCTTCTCGCGGGGGCGTTTTTATTCGCCGTTTTAAGGGTAGACGGGGCTTTATTCCTTTTGATTCCCTCCGTTTTTATGATTTGCATAACCGTTTTATATTCCGTAGAATTGAAAAGAATAATTTGGGCAAAACGCAATCTTAAACTTGCGGACGTAAAAAAGGGTGAAAGTAGGTCTTATGACGAAGAAAAAGTTGAAAACTGCATATCCGAAATTATCAAGGCTTTACAAAATATGTCTAAAAGCGATACGGGTGCGATAATTGTTTTGTCTACGGATAACGTACCCAATCAAATAATAGACAGCGGTGTTAAGCTTGATAGCGATATATCCAGCGAACTTATCGAAAGCGTATTTTTTCCGAAAACGCCTTTGCATGACGGCGCTATGATAATAAACGATACACGTATCGTTGCCGCGGGGTGTTTTTTACCTCTTTCGCAAAATATGGATAATATTCCGAAAGACCTTGGCACACGTCACAGAGCAGGTATCGGCATAACGGAAAATATAGACGTGATATCGCTTATCGTTTCTGAAGAAACGGGTATTATTTCCATCGTTAAGGGTGGTAAAATAACGCGTTACGCCGATCCCGTAATGCTTAGAAAAACGCTTTCGGGTTATTATTGGAAAGAACTAGAGGAATCTAGAAGATAAACCGTTTATATTTTATTGTTTAAGGAGATAATTTTTATGTACGAAGAAAATAAAACACCCGTGACGGTTGAAGAAGAGGTGTCTAAAAGCAAAAAAATTTGGAAAAACGCAGGTTTCGTTGCGCTAGCCGTTGTTCTTGCGTTGATAACGGTTACCGTCGTTTGCCTATGATTTCAAATATTTCTGTAAAAGAAACGGGAATCAAACCTTGTAAAATACTTTTGCCAAACGTAGAAGATCTTACCGCTTGGGCGTGCGTTGCATGCGATCAGTTTACAGGGCAAAAAGATTATTGGGAAAGGTTAGACGAGTTCGTCGGCGATAAAAAATCGGCGTTAAGGCTGATTCTTCCCGAAGTATTTTTAAATGATAACGTAAAAGACCGTATAAAAGAGATAAATTCAACGATAAATCGTTATCTTTCCGATGGGGTGTTTAGCGAACTGCCGGAGGGATTTATTTTAACCGTTAGAAAAACTCCCTTTGTCGAAAAACGTATAGGTCTTATCGGTGCAATCGATTTAGAACAATATGATTTTACCGAAAATTCAAAAGCGCTTGTCAGGGCTACGGAGGGAACGATAAAAGAGCGTATTCCGCCAAGACTTAAAATCAGAGAAAACGCCGCTGCGGAATTCCCTCACGTGATGGTTTTATTTGACGACGAACGCCGTGAAATAAACGAAAAACTTTATGATAACAGAAACAGCTTAAAAAAGCTTTACGATTTCGAGCTGAATATGGGCGGAGGAAAAATAGAAGGGTATTTTGTAGAAAAAACCGAAGCCGTTCTCGAATCTTTTTCTCGTTTACTCGATACCGAACGGCTTATAAAAAAATACGGTAAAGCCGATCCGTTTGTTTTTGCCGTTGGTGACGGCAATCATTCTTTGGCAACGGCAAAAGAGCATTGGAACAAGGTAAAAGCAACCCTTTCAGATGAAGAAAAGAAAACTCATCTCGCGCGCTTTGCTTTGGCTGAATTTGTTAACGTGTATGACGACGGGATATATTTTGAACCTATTTATAGATTTGTCAACGGAATAGACGTCGATCTTTTTGTTAAGGGCATAAAATGTATTACGGACGCTCGTTTTGAAATTTACGCTAACGGAAAAGAAGTTTCTTTAGGTAAGATAAACGATATTCCCGACGCAATTTCTAAAACGGACGAATATATTAAGAAATTTATTTCTGATAACGGCGGTTCGGTCGATTATATCCACGGCAAAAAAGAACTGTTCGGTATGGTTGATAGTGATAAAAATTCGGTCGGAATTTGTTTTTCTAAAATAGATAAATCCGATTTGTTCGGATACGTGTCAAAAAAAGGCGCGTTTCCTAAAAAAACCTTCTCTATGGGCGAGGGTATAGAAAAAAGATATTATTTAGAAGGTAAAAGGATTTCATAAATGATAAAAGTATGCAAATTCGGCGGGACCAGCATGGCTAATGCCGAAACCTTAAAAAAAGTTAAAGAAATCGTGTGTTCGGACGAGGCTCGTAGGTTTGTCGTCGTATCAGCGCCGGGCAAAAGAAATAAAGATGACGTTAAAGTGACGGACGCGTTATATAAATGCCACGAAGAACTTATAGAAAAAGGGGATTGCCGTGAAGCTTTTGCGGTAATTAGAAAAAGATTTACCGATATTGCCACCGAACTTTGTCTTTCCGTTGATATAAAAAATATTCTTGACAAAACCGAAAAAGAAATTATCGAAAAGAAAGACGTAGAATTTACCGCGTCGCGCGGCGAATATCTTTCCGCAATAGTTACAGCCGATTATTTAGGTTACGAATTTATCGACGCGAAGGATATGGTTCGCTTTGACAGCGAGGGTAAACTTAACGAAGACTATACTGACGATAAAGTTAAAACAAAACTTAAAAACGTTAAAACCGCCGTTATACCGGGATTTTACGGTAAAAATTCGGATGGTAAAATCAAAACTTTTTCGCGCGGAGGCAGCGATATAACGGGTTCGATAATCGCAAGGGGCGTAAAAGCCGATTTGTATGAGAATTGGACGGACGTAAGCGGCTTTTTGATTTGCGATCCGAGAATAGTTCCCGGTTGCGAAACTATAAAGCAGATAACTTATAAAGAGTTAAGAGAGCTTTCTTATATGGGGGCTTCGGTTTTACATTCCGAAGCGATATTTCCGGTAATGAGAGGACGTATTCCTATAAATATCCGTAACACGTTCAAACCTCAAGACGAGGGAACGATGATTGTTCCAAACGAACGGTATTCCTCAGATGCGGATAGCGTTATAACCGGTATCGCGGGTAAAAAGCATTTTACGGTTTTGTCTATCGAAAAATCGCTGATGAATTCGGAAGTCGGGTTTATTAGAAAGGTTCTTTCTGTTATAGAACACCACGGTATTTGCGTAGAGCACGTTCCGTCGGGAATAGATACTTTATCTGTTATTCTTGCTTCCGATCAGCTAAAGGACGGGGTTCTTTCCGATATAGTAAACGAAATCAGAGAAAACGTTAGTCCGGATTATATTCACGTAATTGAAAATATATCTCTTATAGCAACCGTTGGTCACGGAATGACTCGTCGTTCCGGTACGGCGGCAAAGATTTTTAAGGCTTTAGCAGAGTCGGGTATAAATATCAGAATGATAGATCAGGGATCTAGTGAGCTTAATATTATAATCGGCGTTGCCGATTCGGATTATGAAAAATGTATTCGCGCCGTTTACGACGCGTTCGTTAAATAAAAAAAGTTGTTGCGTATAAAAACAAAACATTTATAATATAGGAGTTGCAATTTATGGATTATGCAAAAGAGTCGTTGAAGCTTCACGCTCAATGGAAGGGTAAAATCGAAGTAGTGTCAAAAGTTAAAGTTGAAAATAAAGACGATTTGTCTTTAGCTTATACGCCGGGCGTCGCGCAACCTTGCCTTGAAATTCAAAAGGATTACGCTAAGTCGTTCGAGCTTACGGGAAGGGGAAATACCGTTGCCGTTGTAACCGACGGAACTGCGGTTTTGGGTTTAGGAGATATCGGACCCGAAGCGGGTATGCCCGTTATGGAGGGTAAATGCGTTTTATTTAAAACTTTCGGCGGAGTAGACGCGATTCCGCTTTGCGTAAGAAGCAAAAGCGTAGACGAAATAGTTCAAACGGTTAAGCTTCTTGCGGGAAGCTTCGGCGGCGTTAACTTAGAAGATATTTCAGCGCCCAGATGTTTTGAAATAGAAAAAAGATTAAGAGAAGATCCCGAAGTGGATATCCCCGTATTCCATGACGATCAGCACGGTACTGCGGTCGTTTGCGTTGCCGCCGCAATAAACGCTCTTAAACTTGTGGGTAAAAAGTGGGAAGATATTTCCATCGTATTTAGCGGTGCAGGCGCTGCAGGCGTTGCTATTGCAAAACTTATGATTGCAATGGGTGCTAAAGACGTGGTTATGTGCGACAGACACGGCATTATTTATAAGGGAAGAACGGAAGGTATGAATTCTTCTAAAGAAGAAATAGCCGATTTTACCAATAAACTAAATAAAAAAGGCTCTTTAGAAGAAGCTCTTAAAGGTGCGGATTTATTCGTAGGCGTTTCTTCTCCCGGACTTTTAACCGAAGATATGGTTAAGTCTATGAATAAGGGCGCTATTGTAATGCCTATGGCAAATCCCGTTCCCGAGATTATGCCGGAACTTGCGTTAGAAGCCGGTGCGGCAGTAGTTGGTACAGGCAGAAGCGATTATCCCAACCAAATCAATAACGTTTTAGCATTCCCCGGAATCTTCAGAGGGGCGCTCGATTGCAGAGCAACCGATATTAACGACGAAATGAATATGGCTGCGGCTAAAGCGATTGCAAGTCTTGTTTCTGATGAAGAACTTAATGCCGATTATATTATTCCCGCTCCGTTCGATAAGAGAGTTGCTCCTGCGGTTGCTAAAGCGGTTAAAGAAGCTGCTATTAAGAGCGGTGTAAATAGAATTAAATGAGTTTTTACGAACGCGTCTATTCGGTCGTAAAACAAATACCGTACGGAAAAGTTGCGTCTTACGGCGACGTTGCTAAAGCTTTGGGTAACGTAAAACTGTCAAGGCAGGTCGGGTGGGCTTTGCACGCTAACCCGACTCCCGATACGGTTCCTTGTTATAGAGTCGTTTTTAAAGACGGAAGCATTAGCAAATCCTTTGCTTTCGGAGGAATTGACCGCCAAAGAGAGCTTTTAATTGAAGAAGGAATAAATTTTGATAAAAAAGGGCGTGTAAAGCCTTGCTTTTTTGTGAATAAAATTATATAATAAATAACGTTGAAATGTGTTGCGGCAAAAAAAGCGTTTTAACGGTTTGTAAAATTCAATACTAAAATGGGTTTACGGGGTGTAGCGCAGTTGGTAGCGCGCTTGGTTCGGGACCAAGAGGTCGTGGGTTCAAATCCCGTCACTCCGACCAATGAGAACGCAGAATTGCGATATTGAAACATATCGGTTCTGCGTTTTTTAAATATTCAAAGGGGAAAACAAATGAAGAAAAATCGAATAATACTAACGTTGTTTATTTTGCTTTTGGCTTTAGGCGGGTTTTTGATTTCGTGTGACGATTCAGAATTCGATCCGACGGTTCATAAGCACGAGTTATGCGAGTGGGCGATTATGATTAATCCGACTTGCGAAAATTCCGGATTAAAACTGCGTAGTTGCGATTGCGGTTTCACCGAATATTTACAAATCGAACCAACGGGGCATACGCCCGTTGTTGATAAAGGGATAGATGCAACTTGCGAGAAAGACGGAAAAACCGAGGGTAGTCATTGTTCCGTTTGCAAAGCAATGATAAAAGCGCAAGAAACGATTAAAGCGAAAGGTCATACGCCCGTTGTTGATAAAGGGATAGATGCAACTTGCGAGAAAGACGGAAAAA
>CAZXOQ010000031.1:9519-12576 GCA_964642415.1 uncultured Christensenella sp.
CTGAGGGTAGTCACTGTTCCGTTTGCAGAGCAGTGATAAAAGCGCAAGAAATAATTAAGGCGAAAGGTCATACGCTCGGTATAACCGCCGCGGTAGAGCCAACGTGTTATTCTAAAGGTAAAACGATAGGCGTTTATTGTAAAGTTTGTAACACCGACATTGTTGAAAGCAAAGAAATTTCCACAAAACCTCATTCTTACGATGACGGTAAAATTTCAAAAGAGCCTACGTGTATCGAGCACGGTTTTAAAATCTTTTCTTGTTTAGAAGAACGTTGTACTAATTATTTTGAGGAAGAAATTTCTCTTAAAGAATATAGTGCGAGTGAGATTTACGAACAAGCCGTAAAGTATACGGGAGTTATTATTTCGTACGATAAAAAAGGAAATGCTATTTCGCAAGGTTCTGCCGTAGTTTATTCTAACGACGGCAAGCTTATAACCAATTTTCACGTAATAGAAAACGCTTATACTATAGATTTTTTCTTAGGAGAGGAAGAATATTCGGTTAATAGTGTGCTTGCTTTTGACGAAAAAATCGATTTGGCTGTTCTAAAAATCGATGCAACGGATTTAACTTGCGCCGTTGTATGCGATAATCCGCTTACTACGGGAGATATTGTTTACGCAGTCGGTGCGCCGCGCGGTATGTATTGGTCTATTACGTCCGGAATTATTTCTTATGCAAACAGAGTAATCGAAGATATTTCTTACGTTCAACACGACGCTTCTATTACTCATGGTAATTCCGGCGGAGCGCTTATAAATAAGTTTGGCGAGGTAATCGGTATAAACACGTGGGGAATCGAAGATTCGCAAAACTTAAATTTTGCCGTTTTTGCCAGAGAACTTGACAAATTAAAATACGATAACATACTTACCGTTGAAGAGTTTTATACCTTGCAATATACCGCAAACGATAAACTTTACGATTGGTTGAAAGAAGAATATAATTTAGCTTTAGATAATTGTTTGTATTACAAAATAGACGGAAAAAGCTTTGTTTATGCAATCGGTTACGACTATGAGAGTGAAAGCTGCTTTTTAGAGGGGATAAGGATATTAAACGACGGATCTGAGGTTTGCGTTCAAATCGACTTAAACGCTGTTGACGGTGAGTATGCTTTTTACGCTCGTAGTTCTAACAACGGGATAATAAACGAATCCTTTGGCAAAATAAAGGCTGCCGATTATACAAAAAATACTATTTTAACGATAGATAAATACGAAGGCGATTATTTTAACAGAGATAAACTAACTAATATTTATTCTAAAGAGGTTTCCGGCGTTATAGAGTGGTTTGCATATTGCATAGACTATATCGAAGATTTAAAATTAATTGATTTCGGTTTTGCTAGCTTGACTTTCGATTATGATTATGAAAAAGCACAAAATATTATATGCTGTGATATAAAACAACTAGAGAATTACAATTCTAAATACGATTGGTATGAGATAGAACAAGAGTTGCATTTAGCCGATTGTAGCGTTTATTTTTCTTTGAATGTCGATGATAACGGGATTTTTGCTTCGGTAGGATATTTTTATGACGACGGAAGTTGGTGGCATGCTTATTTGAGCTTTGGAAATTCTTATAATGGTAACTATTTTATCTGCTCTTATTTTAAACAGGAAAACGGGAATTATAAAAGATTGAATGAAGTTAAAGGCAGTTTACAACCAAAAACGTTTACGACGAATACGGTTTTGTCTTTCGATAGTTTCGGCGGAATGGAACAGAATAAAGACGAACTTGCCGAAAGTTATTCCGCATGTGTTTGTGATTTACTAAATTTTGTGGCAACCTATATGTATAGTAAAAATTTTGAAATAGATTTAGCCGATTTAGGTTTTATATTTTACGATTATACTCTGATAGAATGGGAATAACGGAGGGCGATTTATGAAAAAAAATAAAAGCTTTTTTTTTCTTTTATTTTTCGTATGGATTATCGTTGTTGTTTTGATAGAGTTTATTGACGTAAATATCTTTTGCGACGTAACTTATAATGCTAAAATAAAGCGAATAATATCCTACGCTTTGCTGTTACCGGCGGTTATCGTGTTGATTCGTTTATCGGGATTTCGGGTTTTTAATAAAATACAATGTATAACGTGGTTTTTTGTATCGTTGATAATTGCCGTGAATAATTTTCCTTTTACGCAGGCGATAAGCGGTAACGTTTCAATTGTAAACGGCGGTTTTTGGAGAGTTGCTGTTTTTACTGTCGATTGTATTATGGTTGCGGCCATTGAAGAATTGATTTTTCGCGGATTGATTTTTAACTTGATTTTAGACGAGAGCAGTAAAGACAAAAAGGGATTTATAAAAGCAATTATCGTTTCGTCGGTAATATTCGGATTATCGCATTTATTAAATTTGTTTGGCGGTGCAAGTTTATTGCCCACTATAGCGCAAGCGGGATATACTTCGCTCATCGGGGCGCTATGTGCTTTCTTGCTTTTTAAAACGCATAACGTAATTTTTCCGTGGATATTTCACGCCGTATATAATTTTTGCGGAACAATATTAACTGTTTCGGGGATAGGTAGCGGCTTTGTTTTAGATTTGCCGACTGTGATAATAACGGCTTTAATAGCGCTTGTTATAGGCGTTTTAGTTTTATTTTCCGTAATAAAAACGGCGCCGTCTAATTTTGGCAGTTATGCCGAAATGTGCTTGAGTAAAAAGAAAAGAGAAGAATAAAAAGAATGATTTTTTCTAATCTTTTGCAGTTATTTTGCGTGTAAGATTAATATAATTTATAAAAACAAATTCAAAAGCGCTCTTCACTACTGCCGTGAAGGGCGTTTTTATAGTGTGGAAAGTGTTTTTAATTAGTTTTTTTTCTTTGTGTTAAGATTGTTAAGAGAGTCCGTTAAGAATAGCTAACTTTTGCCTAGCATGTTTGCCTCATAGCAAAAAAGCAACCCGTAAAAGTGTGATGACTGTTATTGTAGAAAATAGCACGTTTATCCTAAACGACAAACGTGCTTTACATTTGTGAGTAATTTCAAATTTTGATACAAGTTCAAAATGGGTGCAAATTTTAGAACT
>CAZXOQ010000032.1:0-11820 GCA_964642415.1 uncultured Christensenella sp.
GCGGAGAAATGAAAAAAGGTATGTTCTCTATGATGAACTACTATTTACCGCTTAAGGGCATCGCTTCTATGCACTGCTCCGCAAACACCGATATGGACGGCAAAAATACCGCTATATTCTTCGGTCTTTCCGGAACGGGCAAAACCACCCTTTCCACCGATCCCAAGAGATTGCTTATCGGTGACGACGAGCACGGTTGGGACGATAACGGTGTATTCAACTTCGAGGGCGGCTGCTACGCTAAGGTTATAAACCTCGATAAAGAATCCGAACCCGATATTTACAACGCGATAAAGAAAAACGCCCTTTTAGAAAACGTTACGTTAGATGAAAACGGCAAGATAGATTTCACCGATAAGAGCGTTACCGAAAACACTCGCGTATCTTATCCGATCGATCACATCAACAATATCGTTCGCCCCGTTTCGGCAGCTCCGGCAGCTAAAAACGTTATATTCCTTTCGGCTGACGCATTCGGAGTTCTTCCTCCCGTATCGGTGCTTACGCCCGAACAAACTCAGTATTATTTCCTTTCCGGCTTCACGGCTAAACTTGCGGGAACGGAACGCGGAATAACCGAACCTACGCCCACTTTCTCGGCATGTTTCGGTCAGGCTTTCTTAGAGCTTCATCCTACTAAGTATGCCGAAGAGCTTGTTAAAAAGATGGAAAAGAGCGGCGCAAAGGCGTATCTCGTAAACACCGGATGGAACGGCACGGGCAAGCGTATTTCTATTAAAGACACCCGCGGAATTATCGACGCGATTCTTAACGGAGATATCGAAAAAGCCGAAACCAAAAAGATTCCTTTCTTTAACTTTGAAGTTCCCACCGAGCTTCCCGGCGTAGATAAAAACATTTTAGATCCGCGCGATACCTATGCAGACGCTTCCGCTTGGGAAGAGAAAGCTAAAGATCTTGCAGGCAGATTTATCAAGAATTTCGCTAAATACGAAAACAACGAAGCAGGCAAAGCGCTTGTTTCCGCAGGTCCCGTACTCGATAAATAATAATTTAAGCGATAAAGCCGTTAAAGGCGAAAGCGCCGCAAAGAAAAATTTTCTTTGCGGCGCTTTTATGCGATTTTTGTTTTTTCGACAATTAAAGATAGAAATAAACCGTTGACAATCTCGTTAAAAAGGGGTATACTGAAATTAAACGAAAAGTCGTGACCGTAAAGTTGCCGACAGGCAAAAACAGGCGCGGCAAAACTATTATAAGGAGTTATTATATGGCAAACAGATTTGTTCTTAACGAAACAAGTTATCACGGCAAGGGCGCGATAAAAGAAGTCGCAACCGAAATACTCGGCAGAGGCTTTAAAAAGGCTTTTGTTTGTTCCGATCCAGATCTTATTAAGTTTGGCGTAACAAAAAAAGTTACAGACGTATTAGACGATAACAAAATCGCTTATGAAATATACAGCGAAATTAAACCCAATCCTACGATAGAAAACGTTAAACACGGTGTAGAATCTTTCAAAAAGAGCGGTGCCGATTGTTTGGTTGCAATCGGTGGCGGTTCTTCTATGGATACCTCTAAGGCTATCGGTATTATCGTTGCAAATCCCGAATTCGAAGACGTTCGTTCTTTAGAGGGTGTTGCTCCCACTAAAAATAAGTGCGTACCGATAATCGCAGTGCCCACCACGGCGGGTACTGCTGCGGAAGTTACCATTAACTACGTTATTACCGACGTTGAAAGAAAACGTAAATTCGTTTGCGTAGATCCTAAGGATATCCCCGTGGTTGCAATCGTAGATCCCGATATGATGAGTTCTATGCCTAAAGGTCTTACCGCGGCAACGGGAATGGACGCGCTTACTCACGCGATAGAAGGTTATATCACTAAGGGCGCGTGGGAACTTTCCGATATGTTCCATATCAAGGCTATAGAGATTATAGCAAGATCGTTGCGCGCTGCCGTTGAAGGTACGCCCGAAGGCAGAGAGGGTATGGCTCTCGGTCAATACGTTGCGGGTATGGGCTTTTCTAACGTAGGGTTAGGCGTAGACCACTCTATGGCGCATACGCTTTCGGCTTATTACGATACGCCTCACGGCAAGGCTTGCGCTATTTTGCTTCCTACGGTAATGGCTTATAACGCGGATTATACCGGAACTAAATATCGCGATATCGCAATCGCGATGGGTGTTAGCGGAGTTGAAAATATGAGTCAGGCGGAATATAGAAAAGCCGCGGTTGACGCCGTAAGAAAGTTATCCGAAGACGTAGGTATTCCCACTTCGTTAAAGGGAATAGTTAAAGAAGAAGATATTCAAGCGCTTGCGGAATCCGCTTATGCGGACGCTTGCCGTCCGGGCAATCCGAGAGAAACGTCCGTTGAGGATATAAAAGAATTATATAAATCTTTAATGTAAAAAAGCGGCGCTCTCGTGAAAAATTTTTCACGAGAGCGTTTTTACGAATAGTATCGTCAAAACAAAAAGGCTTATCGTGTATGGAAAATAATAAAGGCAATAAAAATATGAACGTGGCTGCGTTTTACGGCGGTTCTCACGAATATCTCGTTATGCAAAACTTATACGAATCCGCCGTTAAACAGTTAAAACTTAAACTCGAAGTATTAAACGACGAGTTTAACGTTCTTTATGCGAGAAATCCCATTCATCATATAGAAAGCAGGGTTAAGTCACCGGACGGAATAATCGCCAAGCTTTTGAAAAAAAATTATCCCGTTTCTATAGAATCGGCGATGAAAAACGTGAACGATATGGCGGGCGTACGAGTGGTTTGCAATTATATAGAGGATGTGTATAGCGTAGAAGAAATGCTTCTTCGTCAAACGGATTTAGTGTTGGTTAAACGGCAAGACTATATCGCTTCGCCCAATTATAACGGGTATCGGTCTTTACACTTAGATATTAAAGTTCCCGTGTATCTTTCCGATAGAACGGAAAGCGTTTTGGCTGAAGTTCAAATAAGAACCATCGCAATGGACTTTTGGGCGAGTTTAGAACACGATATCCGTTATAAAGCGGATAAATCGCGTTTGCCGGAAGGCATTAACGAAGAAATGTTGGATTGTTCTAACCGTATAGCCGAAATAGATTTGAAAATGCAAGATATGTATAAGCGGATAAAACTTTCCGAAAGCGAAGAAAAAGTAAACGATTGATGAAAAAATAGGGCGCTTTAGTTTATCGATAAAGGCAAAATTAGGATAAAAAAACTTTTTTTCTGTTTTTATTTAAAATCGTTTGACATTGAACGGCAAAAATATTATACTCTCAAGTAGAAAGGTTGCTTATGTTGAATTTTATTTTTGCAAACGAATATTATTACGCATTTTACTTTAGACCGTATTAACGATATCGGTTATTTTGTGATTGCGTGATTTTTTAAGACGTATTGAAATGACCGAGCGTAAAAGTTCGGTCTTTTTTATTTTCAAAAACTTTGGAGAATTTATCATGATTATTATCGTAAAAAAGGATTGCGAAACCAAACAGCTTAACCATCTTATAGATTGGGTTAAAAAACAAGGACTAAACGTAGACGTCAGTCAGGGTAGCCATTCTACCATATTAGGGCTTGTAGGCGATACCAGCAAAGTCGATATAGATCTCGTTAGGTCGCTGGATATAGTAGAAAACGTTAAAAGAATACAAGAACCGTTTAAGCTTGCCAACCGTAAATTCCATCCGGACGATACCGTCGTTAACGTAGGCGGCGTAAAAATCGGCGGAGAAAACTTCGCTATAATAGCAGGTCCTTGCTCGGTAGAAACCGAAAAACAGGTGGTAGGCATTGCCGAAGCCGTCAAAAAAGCAGGCGCAACCTTGCTTAGGGGCGGCGCTTTCAAACCTAGAACGTCGCCGTATTCTTTTCAGGGGCTTAGAGAAACGGGATTAGCTATGCTTCTTAAGGCGAAACAAGAAACGGGTTTGCCTATCGTAACCGAAATAATGAGCGTTAAACACATAGATTTGTTTAAAGACGTAGACCTTATTCAAATAGGCGCGCGCGATATGCAAAATTACGAATTGCTTAAAGAAGTAGGCAAAACGGGCAAACCCGTTCTTCTTAAAAGAGGGTTTTGCAACACGATAGAAGAATGGCTTATGAGTGCCGAATACGTTATGAGCGAAGGTTCTAAAGAGGTTATCTTATGCGAACGCGGCATAAGAACTTTTGAACCGTATACCAGAAACACTCTCGATTTGTCCGCTATACCCGTGTTAAAAGAGTTGACGCATCTTCCCGTAATAGTAGATCCGTCGCACGCGTCGGGCTTGGCGAGATTGGTTAAGCCGCTTTCTCTCGCGGCAGTTGGCGCGGGATCTGACGGGCTTATGATAGAAGTCCACAACGATCCTCCGCACGCGCTTTGCGACGGCGCTCAATCGGTCCGTCCGGAACAATTTGAAGATATTTCGCGTTCCGTTAACTCTATGTTAAACCTTTGCGGCAAGAGAGAAATTTTATAAAGGCGGTGTATTATGATTATCGGGCTTATAGGAACGGGGCTTATAGGCGGCTCTTTCGGGCGTGCGGTTTTGAAGAACACTCGGCACAAAGTTTACGGATACGACGCGTCTATAGAAGCGCTTGAAAAAGCGAAAGAACTTAATGCGATAAGCAGCGAGCTTACTAAAGCAAACGCTTGCGAGGCAGACGTTTTCGTTTTTGCGGTAACGCCGGATAATTTCGAACGCGCCCTAGACTGCTTTTTGCCTTTAATGAAAAAGAACGCCGTCGTATTGGATTTTTGCGGCGTTAAGCGCGCCGTCGTAAAAACAATGCTCGACCGCGCGGAAAAATTTCCCGACGTTAGCTTTATAGGCGGGCATCCTATGGCGGGAAGAGAGCTTTCGGGCGTAGAAAATTCCACCGATAATTTATTCGATAACGCGCCTATGATAATAACAAACGTCAATGCCGACGAAAAAACGATAGAAAACGTAAAAGAGTTATTTCTTTCAGTCGGTTTCGGCTGTATAGAAGAAACAACCCCCGAAGATCACGATAGAAAAATCGCGTATACCTCTCAGTTGTGTCACGTCGTGTCAAACGCGTTTATAAAAAACCAAACGGCGGCAAAGCACGACGGCTATTCCGCCGGAAGTTATAAAGATTTAACGCGCGTGGCGCGCTTAGATCCTAAAATGTGGAGCGGTCTTATGCTTGCCAACGCAGACTTTTTAGAAAAAGAAATTACGGAATTATCCGATAATTTATCAAAGTATCTCGTTGCGATAAAAAATAAAGACAGGGCGGCTTTAGAAGAACTGCTTAAAGAGGGTAACGACAGAAAAATCGCCTTAGACGAAAAAAGAGAGGTAAAGTAAAATGCGAACGCTTACGGTAAGGGCTTCTAAAAAATACAAAATATACGTAGCTGGCGATTTATCGCGTTTCGGAGAATGCGTTTTGCCAATCGTTACGGGTGAAAGAGTTGCCTTAATAGCGGATTCCGAGGCTATGAGGATACACGGGCAAAGCGTAAAAACGCTTTTTGCCGATAAAAAGACGTTCGTATACGAAGTCCGTCACGGCGAAAGCAGCAAAAACCTTGTAAATTACGGCAAGCTTCTAAATTCTCTCGCTAACGACGGCTTTACTCGCAGCGATTGCGTCGTGGCGTTCGGCGGAGGAATGGTAGGCGATCTTGCGGCGTTCGTCGCGTCAACCTATATGCGCGGAATAAAGCTTATAGCCGTTCCCACAACGCTTTTATCTATGGTAGACTCTTCGGTCGGCGGCAAAACCGCGGTTAATTTAGAAAAGGGCAAAAACCTTTGCGGAAGCTTTTATCAGCCGAATGCAGTGTATATAAACCTCGGTTTTCTTTCAACCTTGCCCGAAAGAGAAAAAGAAAGCGGTATGGGAGAGGTCGTTAAATATTCTTATCTGTCTAAAGATAAGAATATCCGAACAGACGGGGTTATCACCGAAAAACTTATATACGACTGTTTGAAAATAAAAGCCGAAATCGTTTGCGCCGACGAGCGTGAAAACGGAATACGCAAACTGCTAAACTTCGGTCATACCGTCGGGCACGCTATAGAAAGATTATCCGATTTTAATTTGTCGCACGGGTTGTGTGTGGCAAAGGGAATGAAATACGCAATCGCGTTATCGGGCGTTTATTTCGGGCTTGAAAAAGAATATATTGAAAAGCTTAACGACAGGCTTGCTTATTTTTCCGATTTATCTTGCGAATATTCGGCGGAGCAGCTGCAAAACGTTATACTTTCCGATAAAAAGAGCGACGGCGAAAATGTCGGTTTCGTATTGATTAACGCCGAAGGCAAAGCCGAAATAGTTAAAATTCCCGTTGACGGGATAACCGAGTTTATAAAAAAAGGAGAGCGCCTTTTATGAACGTAAAAATAACGCCGTCAAAGCTTTACGGCAGCATACAAGCTCCGCCGTCAAAATCGTTCGCTCACCGGCTTATGGTGGCGGCGTGCTTTTCAGGCGGCAGGCGAAAGGTTTTATCGGTAGGCGAATCTAAAGACGTTTACGCAACAGCCAACGCGTTGCGTTCGCTCGGCGCGGATTGCAAGATAGAAAACGGCGATTTTTATACCGAAGGCTTTAACTTAAAAAAAGGCTGTACCGTCGATTGCGGAGAGAGCGGTTCTACCCTTAGATTTTTAATCCCCGTGGCGGCGGCACTCGGCGCGGACGCGCATTTTACGGGGACTGAAAAACTTTTGTCAAGACCATGCGGCGCGTTGCTCGAATGTCTTGCAAGGCAGGGCGTAAAATCGGAAAACTTTGCTTTTAACGGTAAGTTTAGCGGCGGTAAATTTCATATCGACGCAAGCGTCAGTTCTCAATACGTAACGGGGCTTCTTTTAGCCGCGCCGCTCGTCGGGGAAGATTGCGAAATCGTTATCGGCGGAAAAGAAGCGAGCCGCCCGTATATAGCGATAACTCTTTCGGTTTTGAAAGAAAGCGGAATAGAGGTTAAAACCACCGAAAACGGCTTTTTTATAAAAGGCGGTCAAAAATATTCGCTTCCGCCCGTCACGCAAACGGAAGGCGATTGGTCGGGCGCGGCGTTTGCTCTTACGGCGGGCGCTGTCGGCGGAAGCGTTACGGTAACGGGGTTAAATTGCAAGTCGGCGCAAGGCGATAAAAAGATAATAGAAATACTAAAAGATTTCGGCGCTAAAATATCCGTAACGGGAAATTCCGTATCGGTTGAAGCCCCTATAAACGGACTAAGCGGTATAACCGTCGATTGTGAAAACGTGCCGGATTTAGCGCAAATAATTTCCGTGGCGGCGGCTTTTGCAAAAGGCAAAACGCTTCTTACGGGAACGGAAAATCTGAAATATAAAGAAAGCGACAGAACAAACGCTATAATAAATACTCTTTCTGCTGCGGGAATCAAGGCGGAAACGGACGGAAAGAGCATCGTGATTTTCGGCGGAAAACCGCACGGGTTTACGGTGGATAGCGGAAACGATCACAGAACGGCAATGTCGGCTGCGGTGCTTGCGTTTTATGCGGAGGGGTGTTCGGTTATTCGCCGCGCCGAAGCCGTAAGTAAATCGTATCCGAATTTTTTTGAGGACGCGTCCGCCGCGGGAGGTAAAATAGATGTCAGTTTTTAATGGTAAAATTTTAAGCGTAGATATTTTCGGCGAATCTCATTCGGATAAAATAGGCGCAACCGTAAAGAATATGCCAAAAACGAATATTTGCCAAGAAGAATTGCTTGCTTTTTTAGCTCGTAGAAGGGCAAGTTCGGGAGTTTTTTCCACCGCGAGAAAAGAAGCGGATATTCCCGTATTCGATAAACCGATAGATAACGGCGTTTGCGGAGATTTTTCGTTTTATATAGAGAACAAAGACGTAAAAAGTTCCGATTATAACGAATTGTACGGAAAACCCCGTCCTTCTCACGCCGATTATTGCAGATATTTAAAAGACGGCGCGCTCGATTTTACGGGCGGCGGAAGATTTTCGGGCAGGCTTACCGCGCCGCTATGCGTAGTCGGCGGGATTTGCAAAAAACATCTTGCCGAAGCAGGCGTTCAAATTTGCGCTTACGTTTCGCAAACGGGGGGTGTTTCCGGCAAAAGCTATAAAACGGCGGAGCTTTCTTATAAAGAAATCGTCGAAGCGAGAGATAACGGATATCCTTCGTTAGATAAAAAAGAAGAAATGCTATCCGTAATTGCCGCGGCAAAAGAACAAAGAGATTCCGTCGGCGGAAGAATAGATTGCTTAATTTACGGCTTGCCAAGCGGCGTGGGCGACAGTTTGTTCGAAGGCTTAGAAGGTAAAATATCCTCTTTGATTTATGCCGTTCCGGCTGTAAAGGGTGTAGAGTTCGGCAAAGGGTTCGGGTTTTGCGAAATGCTGGGTTCAAACGCAAACGACGGATTGCGTTATAAAGACGGCAAAATAGAGTTTTATTCAAACAACGCCGGTGGGCTTAACGGAGGCATAACCAACGGCGCGCCCGTAACGATAAGCGTTGCGATAAGACCTACGCCGTCAATATCTAAACCTCAACGCACGGTTGATTTAATAAAAAAAGAGAATTGCGAAATAGAAATAAAAGGCAGGCACGACGCGTGTATCGTTCCGCGCGCAGTGCCTTGTATAGAGAGCGCGGTTGCCATCGCGCTTACGGACGAGGGAATTTAAGCAAAATATCGGAGGAATTATGGAAGAACTTAAAGATATAAGAAAATCGATAGACGAAACGGACGACGTTATAAAAAAAGCGTTCGTAAATAGAATGGAGCTATGCAAAGCGGTAGCGGAAGCGAAAAAGAATTCAGCCGTTCCCGTAAACGATCCCGCTCGCGAAAACGCCGTGGTGTTCCGTTTGACCGAGGGGTTGCCCGAAAATTACGCGAAATATATTAAAGAGCTGTATTCGGTTATTTTTTCCGTCAGTAAAGCGTATCAGTCCGAGCTTATCGGCAGAAGCTCCGTTACGGCGGAAGAAATTAAAAAAATCGCCGCGGAAGGTTTTAAAAGAATGCCTATTCGCGCCGCAGTGGCATGTCAAGGCGTAAACGGCGCTCATAGCGGAGCTGCTGCGAACGTGCTGTTCCCTGTGAACGAAGTAACCTATTTCAAAAGCTTCGAGGGGGTGTTTTCCGCGGTTGAAAGCGGTCTTTGCGAATACGGCGTTTTGCCGGTAGAAAACAGTACCGCAGGTTCGGTTACCGAAGTATACGACCTTATGAAAAAACACGATTTTCACATAGTGCGCGCGGTTAAGGTTAAAATAGAGCATTGCATAGCCGCCGTTTGCGGTACGGAACTGAAAGATATAAAACGCGTTATTTCGCATCCGCAAGCGATAAAGCAATGCGCGCGGTTTTTAAAAGAGAACGGACTTGCCGCGGAAGAAGAAACTAATACCGCCGTTGCGGCAAAGCGCGTTGCCGAAGAAAAAGACGGAACGCTTGCCGTATTGTGTTCCGCGCATTGCGCCGAAACTTACGGTCTTAAAATTTTACGCCGAAACGTTCAAGACGAAGCAAACAATTATACCCGTTTTATTTGCATAGGCAAAAAGTTAGAGATTTTCGACGGAAGCGATAAAATAAGCGTTATGACGGCGTTGCCGCATAGACCGGGCGGATTGGTCAACGTTTTGAACGGATTTGCCGCGCAAGGGCTTAACCTTACAAAGATAGAAAGCCGCCCCGTACCCAATACCGACTTCGAGTTTATGTTCTATTTCGATTTCGAGGGAGAGGTAACAAATCCGGCGGTTATAGACATAATCGCGTCTTTAGAGAATAATTCCGACAAGTTCGTATTCTTAGGCGCGTATAAAGAAATATCTTAAGCGATTTATGAAATACTGTTTAATAGGCAAAAAACTGTCGCACAGCTATTCTTGCGATATCCATAACGAAAGGGGCTTTTCTTACGAGCTTAAAGAATTGCCCTTAGAAAAGCTTGACGAATTTTTCGCATTGCGAGAATACGACGGTTTTAACGTAACCATTCCCTACAAAAAGAACGCCGCCGCGCTTGTTGATTTTCTTTCCGAAGAGGCGAAAAAAATCGGCAACGTCAACACCGTAAAGCGCGTTGGAGATAAGCTTTACGGATATAATACCGATATAAACGGCGTGTATTATATGCTTAAAAGAAAGGGGATAAGTTTTAATGATAAAAAAGTTGTTATTTGCGGCACGGGTGGCGCGGCGCAAACGGTGAGATACTGTGCCGAAAGCGGCGGAGCAAAAAGCGTGGTTAACGTAAGCCGTTTTGGTGAAATAAATTACGATAACTGTTACGATATAGCTTATGACGCGCAGATTATATTTAACGCCACTCCCGTGGGAATGTATCCCGATACCGACGCTTCGCCGATAGCGTTAGAGCGGTTTCGGCATTTAGAAGCGGCGTTCGATTTGATTTATAACCCGTTTAGAACCGCGTTTTTGCAGCAAGCGGAAAAAATCGGGCTGACGTGTTCTAACGGATTGCCGATGTTGGCGGAACAAGCGCTTGTAGCCGAAGATATTTGGTCGGGCGGTTCTCACGGAGAAAAAGAAACGGAAGAGGTTATCGCAAAACTGATAAAAGAAAGAACGAACGTAGTTTTGTTCGGAATGCCTTCCGCGGGCAAAACCACCGTGGGCAAGCTGACGGCGGAATTCCTTGGCAGGCGTTTTATCGATACCGACGCCGAAATAGAAAAGCTTACGGGAAATACCCCGTCGCAAATCATAACGGAAAAAGGGGAAGCGGAGTTTAGAATGGTAGAAAGTTCCGTTATCCGCGAGATAGCTAAAGAAAACGGCGCGGTTATCGCCGTGGGCGGCGGAGCGGTTATCAAAGAAGAAAACGTTTCCGCGCTAAAGCAAAACGGTATTTTGTTTAGAATAGAAAGAGATTTATCGGCGCTAAGCGTAAAAAACAGACCGATATCGCAAGGCAAGGGGATAAAAGCCTTATACGAAGAAAGAAAAGTGTATTACGAAAAAGCCACCGACGAAATAATAAATAACGACGGCATAGCCCAAACCGCCGCAAAGGAGATTGTAAAAAAATATGAAATTGTTTGTTATAAACGGAGTTAACCTAAATATGCTAGGCATAAGAGAGCCTAAGCTTTACGGAAACAAAACGTATAAAGCGCTGATAAAAAAAATAAAAGCCGACGCTAAAGCTATCGGGGTAAAGGTAAAATGCGTTCAGTCTAACTACGAAGGAAAAATCGTAGAGTATATACAAGGCGCTCGAAAAAAATATTCCGGCATAATAATCAATCCCGGCGCGTTCACGCATACGAGCGTGGCGATATTAGACGCGCTTAAAGCCGTAGAGTTGCCGACGGCAGAGGTTCATATAACCGACGTTGATAACAGAGAGGCTTATAGGCGAATAAGTTACGTAAAAGAATACGCCTTCGTTACGATAACGGGCAAAGGGTTTGACGGTTATACGGAAGCGCTTTCCGCGGTAAAAAGAAAAATAGAGGCGGGCGAAAACCGCGAATAGCCGAGAAAACGACAAAATAGAACAATTTTAACATTATTTGATAAAAAATAACAACAAATTCTAATTTTAAGAAAATTGTGAAAAAATTTATCAAAAAATTTTTAAAAATAGGTGAAAAACGCTTTACAAAAAAATTATAAAGTAGTATGATGTTAATGTCGAAAGGGAAAACCCCTCGGCACTAAAACAGCTCATCATTTTCCCCCTTATCATATATTATTCAGGAAGCAGTAAACCAAGTTTATTGCTTTTTGAATTTTAATCGGAAAAAAGCTGATTTTTAGCCGACAACAAAGATACAGATTAAAATTCGGAGGTAGATATATGGAATACATGATAGACAGCGCAGACCTTAAAG
>CAZXOQ010000033.1:0-11819 GCA_964642415.1 uncultured Christensenella sp.
GTTTATAGCGTTAGTAGCGGATAAAATGTTATTAGAAAGACTGTAAGATAAAAGAAAACAAGAACTTAGGCGTGATAATCTAAGTTCTTTTTCTTGTAAACAAAAAAGCGCAAAGCCGAAATCGGTTTGCGCTTTATAAATATACTCGTTAAATTTAAGGCGGTTAGTCTATCACGCTTGCAAGAAGAGCCGACTTTTTTTCAACGAAATCGCTATCGGAAATAATTCCCGTTTTAGCGAGTTTATCGTATTCTTTCAAGACTTTTATCACTTGTCTTTCCATATTGATTACGCCCTCGAACGAGCATTTGTTAATCATAGCGGCAATTCCGCCCTTAATACGTTTTTCAGAGAAACGCAACAGTTTAACTTTTTTATCCATATAATCCGCGGTGGATATAATTTGCGCTTCGTAAAGATCTTTGTATTCGGTTAAAAGATTGGCGATCTCGAGTTCCGACGCAATCAAGTTTTCTAAGGAAGCCTCTTTGCTTTTAACGTCCTCTTTCGGAGTGTCCGCGGTGGTTTTAACCGCGGCTACGGGCGCAACTTCCTTTTTTATCTTTTTAGAACAAATTACGTACGTCACCAAGCATACCGCTTGAAAGATAATAGATATATACGCAACCGTGCTAAACTTGCCGAGCGTGTTTTGCGCCGAGCCTAGCGAACCCGATATCTGACCGAGCGCGCTATTCAACTGCGCTGCTTGTTCGTTAAGTGAGGATTGAACGATAGAAGTAAAAACGATAGCGAGTATTCCGTGCACCGCGGAAAGAAGTAAGCCTACGACGAGCGTCAATTTAAGCGTTTTTTCATTCTTTTTCGATTCGAAACGCAAGAAAGCGAGCACGATTAAAATCATCGCGCCGATAGAAACGATAAGCGTTAAAAGCGAGGTAACGCCTAAAAGTATCTCGAATATTTCGCAGAAATCTTCTTCTAAGTAGGTCAATATGCCCGCGCGTAATAAATCGGGAAAATTGAACGATAACATCGTAAACCCGTTGGCCTCCGTGCCTAACGCGTTAGATACCGCGCTGCTTGCCGCTCCGCTGAGCCCCGGCATCTCGTAGGCGATAACGTTAAACGCTAATCCGATGAGAAGCATTATGCTTGCGAACAAGCCGATTGAGGAAAGAACTATTTTCCTTACTGAAAACTTTTTCATAAAAACATAACTCCTTTGGGCATATTAGTGCCTAACGGTATTATATCACATATATTTGTGCCTTGTAAAGTAAAACGGGCACTTTTGTGGTAATGTTTTTTTCGGAGGTTGATAAAAGTGGTATTTTCAGATATATCAAAAAATCTTCGGAAAGAAAATAATCTTTCGCAAGTTCAACTCGCCGAACGGTTAAAAGTGAGTAAAGCGTGTATTTCTATGATAGAAATAGGCAAAAACGAGCCCACCGCGAACACGTTGATTAGGTATGCGGACTATTTTCATTGTACGACGGATTATTTGTTGGGCAGAGAGGACGACTTTGGTAACGTAGTTACGCAAGGCGCGGGGCAAAGGCTTACCGCGGAAGAGAGAAAATTGCTCGAAACGTACCGCGCGTTAAACGTTAGCAATAAAGCGCGGGTAGAGGCGTATTCGCAAATAAGGTTAGAAGAGCAAAAAGAATTTTCCGATAAAAGGTAATACCGAAAGTTGAAAACTTGCAAATGCTTCGCGCTTGCGCTTTTTCGCTTCTATTATACAAGTGAAAAAAACTTGCCCGCAAGGGCTTTTTCACGCTGTATTTCAAAAGAAACGGCGGATTGCGACAGCAAAACGCACAGCAACGGCGGTTGCAACAAAACTTATATAAAAGAGCGAGGCGTTTTAAAATAATTATATTCGACTTTTTTTGCGATAAAAAGCGTAGTTTCTAATATAAAAATAGGTTATATTGCGATATTTTTATTCATATATATTTTATACAACGGCAAAAGGAGATATAAAATGAACGAAAAATTACAATACGCAACTATGCTGGATATTCCTGTAAATTCGTGCAGCATAACGCGCGCACCGCAAAAAAAGAGAAAATCTAAAACCAAAAAATCACGCAGTGACGAAGAGATAAAAAAAGAGCTTTTAGACAAGGTTAACGCCGTATCCGAAAACCAAGAGGTTACGACGGAAGAAAGTTTGAAAGCTTTCGAACCGGCTGATAACGATGATACATCCGCGCCGCAATCAAAAAGCGAACGGAAGCGCGGATTTAAGTTTACGGTGGTAACCGTTCAGTTGATACTTATCGGCGCGCTTGTTGCGGCTATATTTTTGACCAACGCATTTTATGAGAATAGCGGAATAAACGCGTTTATGCGTAGCGTGTTTACAGCCGAATCAACCGCGGAAGGTCAAACTGAAACGGATTCTCGCGAGTACGGTGAGTTTAAGCCGGTGATAGCATACGGCGGAAGCGGTTCTCCCGTTATCGACGATGGCGTAATGACAATCGAAGGCAAGGGCAGCGCATATACGCCTTACGACGGAACTGTGACGAAAATAACGGTAGACGGGGCGGGGAAATATTCGTTAGAAATATCGCATAGCGATAAATTTAAGTCTGTGATAAGCGGGTTAGATTACGCGTATGCGGAAATAGGCGATAGCGTGTTTTCCAATATACCCGTGGGCTATTCGGGCGAAAGCGGCATCAAAATGTGTTTTCTTGACGGCAACGGAACGGTTATAACGGGATATTCGTTAGAAGGCTCTACCGTTGTTTGGAAGGAGGCGTAACGGTTATATTCGGCAATGAAAATCTCCGTTCACCCGTTATTCGTAGTTTTAGGGCTATACTATGCCGCGACGGGAAAAATCCTTGAGTTTGCCGTGTATACGGTGACCGCGGTAATACACGAAACAGGACATTCCGTTGTCGCCGGAAACTTGGGGTATAAGCTTAATAAATTAGTGCTTATGCCCTTCGGCGCGGTGGCAAGGGGAGATATAGACGGGCTAAAGCTGAAAGACGAGGTAAAAATCGCGCTTGCGGGACCGTTTGTTAACGTTGCCGTGGGGTTGCTGTTTGTGGCGGTATGGTGGATTTTCCCCGAGGCGTATGCTTTTACCGATACGGCGGCGAGCGCTAATTTTTCTATGGCGCTTGTAAACTTTATACCCTGTTATCCGCTTGACGGAGGAAGGGTTTTTTACGCAACGCTTGCCCAAAAAACGGATAAAAAACGCGCCGCAAAAGTGTGTAAAGCAATAAGCCTTTCTATTGCGATAGCGTTGTTTATCGGTTTTGCGGCAACTCTTTTCGATTCGCCAAATATATCGCTTTTCTTTTTTTCGGTGTTCGCGCTAACGGGGGCTTTTACCTCGCAGAAGGATAACGTGTACGTAAAAATCGGTACGGGAGTGACCGAAAAAAGACTATTGCGCGGTATGCCCGTTTTAAAACAAGCCGTATCCAGCGGCATAACGGTAAAAAAGCTAGCGGCTTTGCTAGATTGCAACGCCGTAAACGAAATAGACGTTTACGAAAAAGATAAAAAAATTGCCACCCTTTATCAAAAAGATTTGTCAGATATAATACAACGCGGTGAAATATATGCGAAAATAAAGGATTTTTTGTAAGCCTTTTGATAAAGCATAATATAAATAGCACGAAAAACCTTTAAGCGGACTCGATAAAAAACCGAGTCCGTTAAAATTTTTTTTAATTATTAAATAAAAGCGCTTGCCAAATACAAAAGCGTTTGATATAATTTGATTGACCGATTAAACAAAGGGTTTTTTCGGCAGATACGTTTACATATCAAAAGCCGCGTAAACGCAAGTTACCGTTTAAGGATTATTTTTTTTCGGATTTAACCTTAAAGATAAAACGGTTTAGCGGCAACTGAACCAAAGCTTATTATCCGGTGGTGTGGTATAAGCGCCGACCGATGGAAAAAATGAGAGACGAAAGCCTGCGTAAAAAAGGTTAACCTTTTTGCGTTTGGAATGTTCCAAACGCAAGCAGTCTTATCGGGAGAAGGCGAAAGCCGTATAACGCGAATAACTAAAACGTTTTTATTCGCGTTATACGGCAATAAGGCTTTTAGGGAATTAAAGCACAAAACGGGAAAAGTCATTGCAGAGCGTGAAGAGAAAAGTATGGTAAAACGCGTTGATAAAGGCATAAAGCTTTTAATGCGCTGATAATAAAAAAAGTATAAAAACGGAGAAACACGATATGCGGACTTACAATGACGAACAACACAACCAAAAAAAGATAGAAATAATGGAAAAATGCTATGCGTGCTACGCCGAATACGGGTTAGGTAACGTTGGTATAAAAGCGTTAGGCAAAGCTTGCGGAATAGCGTCCGGCAGCTTATATACGTATTTTAACGATTTAGACGACTTGATCGTTCAGTCTGCGGAGCATTGTATGAGCAAGGTAGAAGACGATTTTATGGCAAAAGCCCCTACCACGCCGCAAGAGATAATGCCTTTTATAGACGAAATACCTTATTGGACGGCAAAAAACCACGGCAAAAAGTATAGATTGATGTATCAAATATATACCAATCCCAAATATGCCGAGCACGGCAAAAAGTTTTTTGAAGGGGTAAACAAACGCTATACCGAATACGCCAAGCAACTAGAACCCAAAATTGGCATGCCGCATACGGTGATAGTATCGTTTATATTTATATTAGTTCGCGCGAGCGTGCATTACGCGCTGTTTGAGGACGAATATTATCTAAAATCACAAATAGACGTACTGAAAAAAGCCATATTGATGGTTATAGAAATGCACAAAAACAAAAACTGAAAATAAAGCAGCGATTTATCAAACAAAAAAAAGGAAAGACGGCGGCTAAAAAAACTCATTATCTTATTTTTAATGCCGCTTAATATAGTTTTAGTAGGAGATTTAAGATGAAAGTACGATTTCAAACGACTTTTAAAGCCATTGCGATTTTTGCGCTTTCGTTGTTACTTTGCATAGCGTGCGCGATTTTCGTTCCTCACACGCCGATTTTAGCCGAAGCGGACGGGGTAACTTTTTCCGCCGTGGACGGCTACAACGCCAGCGGCGATAAAGCTAACGAAGGTTACGAAAAAGCGCTTGACGGGAAAAAGACGCAAAGCAACTTCAGTAAATGGTGCGCGGAAATTGCTAATAAGCCGTATATCGTCATCAAAGCGTCTGAAGCGGTAATCGTTAACGGCTATACCTTTACGGTCGGCAACGACAATGCCGACGCAACTAAAGGCGCGGGCAGAAACCCCAAAGATTGGACGCTAGAAGGCTGTAACGATTTTAACGCAAGCACCAAAACGGGTACTTGGACTAATATCGTAACGGTAACAAACGATACCACGATGGAAGATATAAACTATAAAGACTATTCTTTCACCGTATCGGGTAATCAAACGGCTTATCAGTATTATAAATTTGAAATTACCGCGGTAAGGGGAGCGAGCGCAACTCTTATGCAACTGACGGAAATTTCGCTTAGTTACACTATGCCCGCACCCGTTATAACGCCGTTAGACGGCACTAGCGGTCATAGCGGTGAGGGATACGAAAATCTTTTTGACGGTAAGTATACCTCGTCTAATTTTTCTAAGTGGTGTTTGCAAGGCTCTACCGCTTTTCTTATTTTCAAAGTAGAAACTTCAAAGTATCTTTCGGGCTACTCTTTCGTAACGGGCAACGATAACAAAGCAAACGGCGGAAGAAACCCCAAAACTTGGGTTTTATACGGCGCAAACGATTACGACGAAACAAATAAAACGGGCGGTACTTGGGCGGAAGTTCACCGCGTAACCAACGACACGGTTATGCAAGACGAAAACTACACGCAATACGACTATGATTTGCATACGCCCGCGGATTATACTTATTATAAGATAGAAATAGCGTCAAACCACGGTTCAGACGTAATTCAACTAGCCGAACTTATTTTAACGTTTAGCGACTGCTTGCATAATTGGCAAGTAACGGGCGTAAACGGGAAAACCTGTACTACGGTTTCTTCAACCATGTACGCTTGCTCTAAATGTTCTGAAAGAAAAACCGTTCTCGGCACCGACTACGCGTACCACGACGTTGACGACGATTTTAAGTGTAAAAATTGTAGCGTGACCTTTGTTAAAACGGTTGGCGGCTTTACAGTATCGGGTGCGCAAGAAAACCGCGACTATTCTTTTAGTAACGGCGAACTAACAATTCTGACGGGCGCAAAAATTACTATCGAAAACGCCGATAAAACCACCGCTACCGATAACCGCATTTACGTGGAATCGGGCGTAAGCGCAAATATAGTTTTGGCGGGCGTTAATATCGTTTCGGGCGGTTCGGCTTTCAAAATTGCCGATAACAGCACGGGTAACGTTGTTATAACCTTAAAAGACGGCAGCGTAAACACCTTGCAAAGCGGCAATTCTTGCGCGGGATTGCAAAAAAACGGGCTTAACGGCAGTTTAACCATAAACGGCAATACGGGTAAGCTTATTGCAACGGGCGGTTGGGACGGCGCGGGTATCGGTACGAGTTATAATACCATCGGTCCTAAATTTGCAAACTTAACTATAAACGGCGGTATCATAGTTGCAACGGGCGGTTACAGTGCCGCGGGTATCGGTTGCGGCGGCGGTTACGACCTCGGTAGTGAAGATTACACTTACGCCGAAGCGAATAATATAACGATAAACGGCGGTTTAATAATTGCAAAAGGCGACTATTTTTCCGCGGGTATCGGCGGTGGTTATCATCGCCCCGGCACTAGCGTTGAAAATATAGTAATATCGGGTGGCAGTGTAAAAGCAACCCACGGAACGCAAGCAAAATTCGACATTGGTCAAGGCGGCGAACTTGACAGCATCATCCCGTTGGTTCCCGTACAGCCGACGCAAATCGTAAACGGCAATGATGAAAACGTTTATTTACTTACGCTTTCTAACCCCGATAGCGCAGACGTGTATGTAGACGGCGTAAAACAAACTTTCGCAAACCACAGCGTTGCGGACGAAACGGATACCAACCTTTATCTTTATCTTACGTGTGAAGATCACGTAATAAAAATCGGCAACGAAGAAACCACCTATCATTGTAACGAAGGCAGTTTTATCGTTTGCGGCGCGTCAGAGAGCGTTAAAACAAACGACGAGGGGCATTGGTATGCGTGTAACTATTCTGAATGTACCGTTCAATACGGCTATGCCGAGCACGTTTACGATAGAGAGGTAAAAAGCGGTCACGAAAAAACTGCGGCAAGCTGTACCGTTCAAGGCGAATATTATAAATCTTGCGTTTGCGGTAAAGACGGAACTGAAACTTTCTTCGGCGAAGAACCTTCACATAATTGGGTTCAAAGAAAAAACACTAATTACAAAAAAGAAGATCAAAATTGCGAGCACGGCACTATATACTATAAAGTTTGTTCGAAGTGCAACGACGTTAGCACCGAAACTTGGGAAGACGGCGAAGGATTAGGACACGATGATACTAAAGATTACGTTACCTACTTAAAATCCGAGGCAACTTGTACCGAACCTGCCGTTTATTATAGACAATGTGATAGATGCCATAAACAATTAGAAGATAAAACCTTTAGTTACGGCAATCCCAAAGGGCACGATTGGCAAGCCGTTGAAGACGCTAAATACTTAGCGTCTGAAAGAAGTTGCACTAGCCGCACACTTTATTATTTTTCTTGCAAAACTTGCGAAATTAGCGCTAAGGGTATAACCCAAGAAAACGGCGGACCTTATAGAGAAACTTTTGAAGCTTCAGGCGAATCTTCGCCCGATCATAGCTACGAATGGAAAGAAAATGCGGAAAAAACTCAGCACTACAAAGAATGTACGGTATGCGGTGATTTGCCCGAAAACAGCAAAGGCGTTCACTGGTATATACCGAGTTGTGGGGTAAAATGTCACGATTGCGGATTGTTAAGAGAAGATAAAGACGAAAACCACAATCTTTATAAATATAGCTTAACTTATGACGAAACCTATCATTGGTATATATGCCATAATGCGGAGTGCGACAAAGAAATCTTTAAAGTAGAACATACTTTCAAAGATGGATATGAATTTAGATCTTTTGAAGATACACATTGGATAGCTTGTGAAGTGTGTGATTATAGAAAAGACGAAACGGCTTGTACTTACAGCGAAACGGATCATAACAGTATTCAGCATTGGAAAGTTTGTTCTTATTGCGGCAATAAAGACAGCGGTAGTTATACCGACCATATTTACGACAATGCTTGCGATACAACTTGTAACGATCCCGAATGCGGCTACGTAAGAAGCGTTACTCATTCTGAAAGTTCTTCTTACAGTCATAATGAAAGCACGCATTATAAAACTTGCACCAAATGCAGTCAACCAATCAATGCAGAAAATCACACGTTTAACGTAAGGTTCGATAAAACCAATCACTGGCAAGAGTGCGCAACGTGCGGTTATAAAAAAGAAATCACCGCGCATACGATTGCCGACGTGCAAGGCACAAATAAGTGCGAATGCGGTTATTCGCAAATAAAAAGCTTAAACTTCACTTTAGAAGGTTACGCGTTTAATAACGTAATTCAACGGTCTACGCTTACGCCGGACAATGAAAATTGTCTTTACGAATGGGTTGATAGTTACAATAACAACTACTGGTATATTATAGCAGATATATCAGAATATTTATTCGGAAGCTACAATTCCCCCTATCCTAATTATATTGACTCTGGTAATCTAAGCTATTACGTGTCGGGCAAAACCTATTGGGTATGGTTAAAATTTTATGCTAAAGAAAGCTACGATTTTGAACAATTAGAAAGCGTTAGCGTAAACGGCGCAGAGACAACCACTTTAGAGTTATCGCGTAAAAACGTTTCGGGCAAAGGAGAGATGTTACAGGTTACAGCGCTTGTTTGCTTGCCGGAACTTGACGGCGAATGTACGATAAAAACTTTTAACGATTTATCTAACCCTAAAATAGAGTTTAACGTAAGCGGCAACGTTATAGGCGGCAACCTTAGCGATTTTACCGTTACCTATCCTGATGGCGTAAAAGTCGTAGGTGAAAACCCGGAATACAAAGTAGTAGAAAACGATATAGCGCAATACGTCGCCATGATTGTAGACGGAGATAATAATTCTTTAACTTCGGAATCCGTCGTAACGGTATCGGAAAGAGTAAAATACAGCTTATATATAGCAATGGTGGCAAAAGAGAATTGCTTGCTTTACGGTTTGACCGAAGATATGATTACGGTGAATATGGTGAACGGAAGCGCCGTTTTATCTGAGTTTATTGTAGGGCATGGCGGATTGAGCGCCAAAGCTTATTACGATATATATCTAACGGGTGAGCATACGTGCGTAATTGGCGATTTAGTTTATGACGATACCCATCATTGGGCTAGTTGTTATATTTGCGGCAAAGCCGGCGATAAGTTCGAACACTCTTACGATATGGGAGAGAACGTATGTGATTTGTGCGATTATTATGCTAAAAACCATACCGTTAAAAGCGTAAGTTATTCTATGAGCGGCTACGTTTATAACGGCTTGGTGAATAACCTTGTTATAACCAAAACAACGGGTGACGGCATTAATTTCGGCGGTATTTACGGCTATGATTACATTGTAGGCACAAATATATATTTGAGTAGTAGTTTTTCATCTATCAGCAGGTTTGAATCGCAAAAAGACTATTACTTAGGGATACAAATCGATACGCTTTTCGGATACGACGCAAGCGGTTTATCGATTGACGATATAACCGTAAGCGGATTGGGTAAGCCTATCGTCATAAATCGCGAATACGGTCTTATTGCGACATTTAAATTGCCTAAGTTAGAAGCAACGCATGCGCATACGTTTGGAGAGTGGCAAACGGTTTGCGATCCTTCTATCGGTAAAGAGGGTTGCACTACGGTGCACAAACGTTGTTTAACTTGCGGCGGCTGTTTCGACGCCGATAATAACGAGCTTTCCTCCGACATTATCTTACCCGCGTTAGAGGGTGTGGGATACGTAAGCCTTTCTTTAGAAGGGAATATCGGAATAAACTTTTACGTTTATCTTAACAACGTTACCCCAATGGATTATATTGAAGTTACAAGCCCCGAAGGTATATACGGCGAGGCTGACAACGTGCCTTACGTTATAAACGGCATAAAATATTATAAGATAACCTATTACGTTGCGCCCAAAGACTATAAAACGGAGATAAACCTTTCTCTTTCTATCAACGGGCATGCGCATAACGTTTCCGGCAAATGCAGTGTAGAAGAGTATATAAACAAGTTTGAAGAAGGCGAAAACGGTTACGAGTTAGTAATGGCGCTTAAAGATTATTGCGAAGCCGCAAGGGTGTTCTTTAGCGGTGAAACGGCAACGGAATCCGCAACGGAAGTCGTTATTCCCGATAAATACGCAGGCGTTGCTAGCGGTGCCGACGATAACGTAACGTTATACGGCTCTACTCTCGTTTTACATTCTATGGTAGCTATAAGGGCGTATATCGAATACAGCGGTTCGTCTTTCCCGTTCCGTAGTGTAAACGGCAGTTGGAGTTGGGATTTCTGCTATTGTGAATACGAAGTCGTTCAGGGAAAAGAGGGCGTTTATAGCGGATATTTAGAGATTAACGGTATTTTTGCGAAAAACCTCGATAAGACGTATATTATTCAAATCGGCGGATACACTATAAAATACAGCGCGCTGTCTTACGCTTATGCAGTCCTTAAAGACGAAAGCAGTGACGCGGCTTTGGTTAATCTTGCAAAGGCTTTATATGCTTACAGCAATGCGGCTAACAGTTTTTTTGAATAAGATAAGGAGATGATTTTTATGAAAACATACGTTAAACCGACTGTCGGAATACATCAATTCGATCCCTATATGTTAAATACGTCTGGTGGTGGGATAGATATCATTACCGGAGCAAACGAAACACCCCTTAAACCGTACGAGTTTGTAAAATAATAACGCGGTTGTCGGCGCAAACAAACTTGCGGTAAGCAGCCTAATTAGAGTTGCGGTAAATAGCCTATTACAAGTCAAAGTAAAAGGCGAATAGCTTATTGCAAAAAAATAAAGCAAACAGCCGATTAAAAACACAGGTAAGGGGCAAACAGACGATTAAGAAACATAGGTAAAAGGCAAATAGCCGATAAAAAAACAAAGTTAAAAGGCAAACGATTTTTTCGTTTGCCTTTTAATGTATAAGTAGCCACATGCAATGCTTGTGGCTACTTATACAAAGAGATTACCACGTCGCAAGCCTAATCGTCTTGCTCCTCGTAATGACGTGAACGAGGGGCAATGCCGTAAAAAAAAGTCCGTAATGACAGATAGAAAAAATCGGTTGGGATTACCACGGCTTTGACGTAATAAAGCAATTACACGATAAAATGTTGCAAATTTGCGCTTTGCTATGACTTTTAGGACGGGCATTGCGTAATAACTTTTTGCGTGCAATCATAATATAATAATATTATGGATTTATCCTTCGAGCAATTAAAAAAACGCGACGTGGTTAACGTTGCCGACGGGCGTTGCTTCGGCAAAATAACCGATTTAACGCTGCAATTCCCTAAAGGGGTTTTAACGGGTATAACCGTGCCGTCACGCAAACGCAACCGTTTTTTAAGGGTTTTTGATAAAAACACTATGTTTATTCCCGAAAAAAATATCTTAAAAATCGGCGGCGACGTTATTTTGGTAGACTTAAAATGCGGTGATACGTGCGAATCCGGCGTGAATATTAACAAGCCTCTTCCGCCGCCTAAACCGCCCTCTCCGTGTGATTTTAACCGATGCGATCCTTGCGTGCCGGATATTCCGCCGCGCCGCGATTTAGAGG
>CAZXOQ010000034.1:0-11652 GCA_964642415.1 uncultured Christensenella sp.
ATTACAATAAACTGCCGATTTGTTTTTTATACGTTTGGCGTTTTTTAACAATCTCGTATTCGGCGAATTTCCACTGCTGCAAAATAGGATAATTGGTTTCTAACATAGGATTGCTTTCTATATTTTCTATTTTATCCTTTATAACGTTGCTCATTATCTTTGCTATTATAATTGCGTTTGCACCGGAATTTTTATAATCGTTTTTTATGCCGATAAGAGCCATTTCAAGTTCTTTCGGCTTTTTAATACACCTTAACACCCCAACGAATCCCGTAGGAAAAAGCTTGCCTTTGTGCTTAATAAGCGGTCTGCAAATAGACGGCAACACAACGCCGAATGCAACCACCTCGTCTTTATCGTTAACCAAAACGCTTAAATATCGTGGATTAACTATCGTTGCAAATTGTTTTAATACGTTTAACTTGGCATTTCCCGTAATCGGAACGTAACCGTCTAGCGAACCGTAGGCTTCGTTAAGGGTATCGAACCAACGGTCGCCGTAATATTTTACGATATCTTTTACGGACAATTCGTCCGCTATGTCTTTAAGTTTAAGCTTGTTTTTCATTCGCTCGCCAAGCGCCATTATCCTTTCGTAAGGCTTATCGGGGATAACAAAACGATGTTCTACCCATTTAGATTCGTCTTCAAAACCAAGCTGCTCCATACGCTTGTGAAAATACGGATAATAGTAATTGGTAGCATAAGTGCTTCTTTCGTTAAACCCGTAGGTAAGCATTCCCTCTCTATCGGTATCGTTGAAGCCCCACGGTCCGTGAATAACGTTTGCGCCGTGTTGTTTACCGAACTTCTCTACCGCGCCGAGAAGAGCTTTAAAAACAGCCTCGTCGTCAATGCACTCGAAGCGCGAAAACCTTATGTATTTATTACCTTCGCGAGAATTTTCCTCTCCGCTGATAAGCGCGGCTATTCTACCGACGAGCTTACCGTTTTTATAACATAAAAACCCCTTGCACGGATTATTTTTTATGCTAAAATTTTTTTTAGGATTAAAAGTATTCATCTCGTCGCTCCTGAGCGACGGAACGTAATAAGGACAGTTTTTATACAATTTCAAGGGGTATTTTGCGAACAGTTTAAGCTGTTTTTTGCTTGCAACCTCTTTAATTTCTATCATACGGACAGTCTTCCTTTTTTTCGTATAGTTTAAACATATAAACAAAACCCAAAACGATGTTTATATACATAATTATTTTATCACATTTTACGATAAAACGCAACGAAAATAAAAAAATAAGGCGACGCGCCGAAAAACTTTTATCTCGAAACGCGCCGCCTTGCGGATATGCGGTTATTCTTGCAAATCTCTGACGGGCTTGGGCGGTGTTTCATCCTTTAGTGCCATCAAATATTTTCCGTATTCTTCTTCGGTAAGCTTTTTTACTTTGTTCTTTTTCTTTTTAGCCATAACGCGCTCCTTTTTTAATCGTTTTGTTTTTATTATCGCTAAAAAAAGCTCTTTTTATACGGCTATTCTTTTTTTTAGCCGAACGAATTTTTATAAACGTTTTTATAAACCACACCGCGCCTATTGCGCCTATCGCCGGATAAAATAAGCTTATTGCGCGGCTAAACCCTATTCTCGACAAAGCAAAAGCGCAAAGCACCGTAAAACACGCGGCTTTTTTGCCCTTGCGGGCTTTTATTCCGTTATACACGGGCAAGAAGTAAGAATAAAACGAAGTGAAAATCCCCGCAAAAATAGCGCAACCGAGCAAAATAGATGTTTTACCGTTAAAAACGCTTAATAGCGGCAACGGCGCAGTTACCGCGCCCTCGGTTGAGATAACGACCGCCATAATAACAAACGTTTGAAAAAAAGCGTATACCCCGAAGAGAATCGCAGCCGAACGAAGAGTCTTTTGGTTTTTATCCGATGCAGCCCGTCGGATAGTCGGAGCTGCGGCAAAAACGCTCATAAAAGCGTACGCAAAAGCGTTTACGATAGCCCTTAAAGAAGGATTTGCCGCAACGGACGGCGTAATGCAACCCAATTTATCTTTCAACGCAATCGATGCGAATAAATTGACGATTATAATAGAAAACGGGGTTAAAATTCCGTTTATCCCGTCCAACTTGCCGCCGTTAGACGAATAAACGAAAGCAAACGCAAGCGCCGCCAAAGAAGCGAACGGAAAACCGCCGATTGGCAATAGCGTATTAAACGCGGCGTCAAGGGCGGCGAGCATTCCGCAAAGCAAAATAAAATCGGCTACAACGGATAAAAAGCAAAACAAATTTTTATCTTCGCTATTCGCGTTTAATTTTTCTTCGGTAAAAAGAATTATCAGGCAAAACGAAAAAACAGCCGCGGTTATAACAAGCGGAAATACAAATCCCTTTATTCCGAAAAACGCAACGGCTTCCGCTCCCGATAAAAATCCCGCTCCCGCAATCGCTCCGCATATAGTTAAAAACACGCTTATAACGTTAAAAAAAGCCTTCACCCTATATAATTATGAGTGAAAGCTATTTTTAATTCGCGGCGTAGCGCGCGTTTTTATATTAAACTTAAGAATGTTTTTCGCCTTGCGAAAAAGCTCTTTTTGTTCCCTTAATTTTTTTATAAGACCTATCAGCTGAAAAATCGCGCTTGGTTTTACATTCACCGCCGAGCGCCTCTATCGCAAAACGCAATTCTTCAAAATCGGCGTAGTTGAGTTTTTTGTTTTCCGTAGCGGCATTTAAAAACGGAAGCGCTCTATCGTCACCGTATCTTGCTAGATACGAAGCGTAAAGCGGAATATTTTCGCCGTGTTTCAAAAATTCCGCTACTAAAATATCGAAAACCTCGTCTTTTTCACAGTTAAAATCTTTTTTGGTTCTTGAAAGAATTTCCGCAATACGAGCCTTACCTCGTTCGTCGGCGTCTTTATAACGTTCGATTGCACCCGTCTTAACGTTATCGGCAATTTCGCATAAACTTTCGGTGGCAAGCTCGCCTATAACGTCGGGATAATCGTACAAAACGAATTCAAAGTATCTATCTTCCGGAATTTTCCCCTTCATATCGGAAAGCATATTCATAAGGTATGCGGTAAACTGCTCGGACTCGTCTGATTTAAGCGCTTTAACAACTTCGCTTTCTCCGTCCGAAGAAGCGATAATCGCTTCGCACAAAAAGTCCGAAACGGAAACATCCTCTTCTAAATGCTTTTTTAAAAGGGTTAACAATTCGCTTGCCGAATAATCGCGGTAAAAAGAATTAGGCGTTTTATTTCCTAATTCTTTAAGTTTAGCGTTGCCGAACTCTTCATAGAGAACGGGGATTTTATTTTCTATTTCTTCGGGCTTAACTTTGCCCACGTTTTTATAAACGTAATCGGAAATGTATTCGTCGAACAACTTATCGATATCAATCGGTTTTAGCATTTTTACTTCCCTTGATTTTTTCTACAAAATCGCTAACTGCCGCTTCTTCTGTTTCAAATATAGAATACAAAGCTTTATCGTCGTATTCAAACTCTTTAAACTTAGATAAGTAAGCGATAGCCGCTTCTAATTCTAAATCGCTGAGCGTTGTTTTTTGAATCAAACTATAGTGTTTTTTATAAAGCTTGTTTATAGTTTTTTCGACCTTGCCGTAGAAAGCTATGCTACGAACAATCATCTTCTTTATTATATCGCCGTAAGCACGAATCAGGCGCTTAGCAACGTCGTCTTCCTTGCCGAACGAAAAAGACGGAAAGTGTATTTGCATATAACTTTCGTGATAAATTAAACCGACGGTTTTTTCTTCGTTTTCTTCCGCATACAACTCTATAATTCTAAATTTTACGTTATCGCCGCAAAATTCCGATACGAGAAGACCGTTCAATGCTTTATGCGCAAGTTCTTTGTCGCAATAAGCATAAATCGCGTCGGCAACGTTTTTGCTGTATTTATCGCTTCCGGAAAAAGCCGCTAACCGAGCTTGTTCGATAAGCTTTTCTTTAGAAATTTTAACGGGTTCGCCTTTTATGATTTTAGAAAAAGTTTTGTCATACGCGCGCAAAACTTTTGCGGGTAGAGTTTTTTCGTTTGGCAACGGAAAGCTAATATCGCTTTTTTCGTTAGATAAAAGTTTATTAGTTTCTTCCATATACCACTTTATAATTTCGTCATCCGGCGAAATTTTATGAGCTTCGCATAAAGCGTTGTAAGCAACCTCCGTTTCGCCGACGGTCAACGCCACTAACGCGAATACACACTTTCTTTCGGATTCGTAAGGACACTCTTTAATAACCTTGTCAAACGCTTTATAAGCGGTATCGTAATCGTTCATCATAAAGGCGCAAGAAATGATTTTTACAGCCTCTCTGGCGGAATAATCGTTAGAAATCGCCTTGTTATAATAAAAATCAGCTTTTTCTTTATCGCCTTTATCGTTATATATGGAGCAAAGGTTACAGCAAGCGTAAACGTTATACCCGGCTTTTCTTATAGATTCTTCGCATACTTTTATCGCGTAATCGTATTCTTTACGTAGAATATTAGCAGTAGCAAAAGCGTCGTCGTCTTCAACCGTTCTGTATGCGCTCGGTATTTTGGAATAAAAGATAGAAGCGCCCTTATAAGATTCACCCGACATATAAAAACCGGCAAGAACTCTTTCAAATACAAACAGATTGCCGAATAAATCGTCTTTCTCGAAGTCGGTTTTCAGCCCGTAGGCAATCGGATCTTCTTCAACGTCTTTATCCAAAACCGTTTCGGGAACGTCACGACCTAGTTGAAGTCCTATGTTTTCAAACAGCTTGATACCGTTTTTGTTCCAGCCCTTAAACCAGCCCATCTCTTTTTTCAGATAGTTTATCCTTTCTTCGCGAGAATCGCTATTTCTTTTTACGTATTTATCGGCAGTTTCTTCGCTTATAACGGGAAAGTTAAACCGCAACATAGAATAGTAGCTTTCGGATATTTTGTTTCCCGTTATTTTACAGCAATCTATCAATTCGTCGTAAACGTCGGGATCGATACCTTCGCCCTCTTTTTCACTAAGATAATATTCCCAAAACCGAATAGCCGAGTTAATTAAACCTATCGATTTATAATAATGCGCTATATCGGAAAAAGCAATCGCGCGTTCGTCTTTACTCAAAAATTCGTTCTCCGAATAAAGGATAGAAATAGCGCTTGCGTAATCACCTTTATCAAAATACCTATTAGCTACCGCGCGGCGCGCAGATAGCGTTTTGCCTTCATTCCACTTAATAACTTTTGTATCCATAATTCATTCATCCGAAGAGCTTTTTTATATCGTTTTCGGTAAAAACGTATTCTGTATTGCAGAATTCGCAACCGACTCTAACGGAGCCCTCCTCCTTAATAATATCTAAACATTCGGCTTTGCCGAGCGCTTTTAAAATTCCTTCGGTTTTCTCTTTCGAGCAAAGACACTTGTATACGGGGCGATATTCGTCGCCGCTACGTTCCGCGTCGAAATATTTTTTCATTATACCTTCAGCGCCTATTTCGGGAATCAAAGAGGAAACGTTATTAAGCCCCCTCATTATTTTTTCCGCCTTAATAAGCGAATCTTCCGAAGCGAACGGCAAAGCTTGTACCACAACGCCGCCCGCGCCCGAACAGGTTAAATCGGTATTTATTTTAACGCCGAGCGCTATTGCCGTAGGAAGCTGCTCGCTATACGCGTAATACGAAGCAAAATCTTCGGCAATCTCACCACTGACCAATTCCGCCGTTCCCGAATAGTTTTCTTTTAACCCCATGCTTTTTATAACGGTTAGCCTACCCTTTTTGCCGACCAATCCGCCTACGTCAAGCTTGCCGTCCGCCCGCTTTGGCAAATCGGCTTTGCCGTTCGTAACCGAACCGCGCATAAACAGCTTTCCGTTACCGCAAACGGTAATTTTGCCGCACGGTCCGTCACCCGCAACCGTTACGGTAAGCGCATCGTCATCGTTTTTTAACCCTGACGCCATAAACGCCGCAACCGTAAGCGTTCTGCCGAGTGCCGCCGCGCTTGTTGCCGACAACCCGTGAATCTTTATAGCTTCGTTTACCATTTCCGTGGTATCGAGGACGGTTAAAGACAGCTGCCCGTCAAATATAAGCGTTTTTATTATTTTATCCATTATATATCTTATAAAGCCAAATCTATCGGCTTATTTTTCCTCTTTCATACGCTTTGCAAGCTCTTTTTTAGCGGCTTCTATTTTCTTTTCCGTTTCGGCTGCGCGCTTTTTCTCGTCATCGGATAGTTCCGTTTCAAGGAATTCCGGATCGTTTTTATGCTCTTCTATATAGCGAGCGTAGTCGTCAATAAGTCTTTGCTTGCTTTCGTTAAGCTTTATTATATCGCTACGATTGAAAGACGCGGGCAATTCTTCTATCTTTAGATCGTCGTCCGTTATCGGCTTTATAGGTCTTGAATTAAGCGAAGATTTAGAAGTAAGCGCAACCTGCTCGCGATATTTTTTAAGTGCTTCGGAATTGCTTTCTTTAACCTTTTCGTATATACCGCGGTTCTTTTGCGCGCCGGGAACTTTATCGTTTATAAACTTATCGTAAGCCCATTGGCAATAATCCGTCCAAATAAGCAAAAACATGGCGAATGCGAACAAAATCACCATAACAATGCCTATCATCGTAAAAATCGAACCGAAAGACGCAATCAAAAAGGGCAACATCCCTAAGAAAATAAAAAAGACGTTTTGCGGCAGTAAACCGATAGTAAACAAAAAAGAGTTTTTAATCAAACTTTTAAGTTTGAGTTCATAAGTAACCGACATAGTTATCATATGCAACGTCATAACGGTGTAAAGACACATAAGCGTATACGTAATCACCTGCGACACGTAAAACAACCACTTGTAATCGGCATCCATCGCTATGCTTTGATTGCACATTGCGATAGAAGCGCTAGAAAGATAAAACACCATCGAATACAATAACGCGATAACCGCGATTTGCTTAAAATTTTGTTTAACACCGCGCCAAAAATCGTTAGCGACGAAAATACCTTCCGTCCAAACCATATTGCGAATAACGTACGCGCCGCCCGATATGCCGACCGCGGCGATAAGCGCAACTATGGGAAGCAAAAGATAAATAGACAAATTAACGTTAAAAACGACGTTTTCCGCAAGACCGTTCATAACGACGGGGGCTTGATAACCGACGCCGAAGCCTTGAGAAAAAGGATACATTGCTCCGTAACCTGAAACGGCTATGCTTTTGAAATAAAACAGCGCGATTGCCGGAAGACAAAAAAGCAAAACAAGAAGATTTATAACGACGAGTTTCCAAAATCTGCCCTTAAAGATATCCCAAAACAGCTCCCACCTGTTTGAAGGAAGGGAAGCCCTTGCGTAGCCCTCGGATTTTTCCGAACCCATAAGTATTCTGTTGATTAAACCGCCTTTCTTTTTTGCCGCCATTTTAATACCCGAAACGAGCGGATAACCGCTCTTTATGATTTTTGTATTACCGCGCGAAATAATCGCGTATAATAATTGTATACTAAATTCAGATATTTTACAAACAAAAATAGCCTATTCGCTAAAAAAAACTTTACTTTTATTACTTTTCTTGCTAAACTATATGAAAAGAAAAAGGCATTATCTAAAGATAAGCTCGTTTTCAGAGGTTTTTTATGAAAAAGTATAATATTGCAGTAGTAGGCGCAACCGGCATGGTCGGTAACAAGTTTTTACAAGTTTTATCGGAAAGAAATCTTCCCGCGGAAAATTATTATCTTTTCGCTTCGGCAAAATCCGCAGGCAAAAAGATCGATTTTATGGGCAAACCGCACGAAGTAATAGAGCTTAAAGAAGAAAACGTTGTCGATAAAAAAATCGATATAGCTCTTTTTTCCGCCGGCGGAGACGTAAGCAAAACTTTCGCGCCCATTTTTGCCAAACACGGAGCGTTGGTTATAGACAACAGCAGCGCATGGAGAAGAGACGAAAACGTTCCCCTCGTAGTGCCGGAATGTAACGCTAACGATATTTTAAAGCATAAAAATATTATAGCAAATCCCAATTGTTCTACCATACAAGCGGTAGTCGCACTAAAACCGCTTAACGACGCGTTCAAAATCAAACGCATAGTTTACGTCACCTATCAAGCGGTATCGGGTGCGGGCGTAAAAGGTTTTAACGACCTTAAAGGCGGCATTTGCGGGGAAAAACCGCAAAAATTCCCCTATCCGATTTTCGGCAACTGTTTGCCGCATATAGACGTTTTTCTCGATAACGGCTATACTAAAGAAGAGGATAAAATGATTTTTGAAACAAAAAAAATTCTAGGCGACCAATCGCTTAAAATCACCGCCACTTGCGTGAGAGTTCCCGTTTATTACGGTCACAGCGAAGCTATCAACGTAGAATTTGAAAAGCCCTGTTCCGTAGAAGAAGTTAGAAAGGTTTTAAGCGAAGCCGAAGGCGTTAAAGTCGTTGACGACGTTAAAAACAACCTATACCCGATGCCTTTAACGTGCGAAGATAAAGACGAGGTTTTTGTCGGTAGAATAAGAAAAGACGACACTGTTTTTTCCGGCGTTAACCTTTGGGTTGTTGCCGACAACATAAGAAAAGGCGCTGCGACAAACGCTGTTCAAATCGCGGAAAAAGCGATAGAACTGGGCGCGGTAGAAGATAAGCTTAACGCATAATCTCATCGCAAGGGCAAGTGCGATAACTTTCTCTCGCGATGGATAATAAAATTTTATCGGAGAGAAAGCTATGAATAAAATCCCGTTCAGGGGCGTTTGCACCGCCTCTATTACCCCTTTTACCGAAAACGGAATAGATTACGACGCGATTGCTAATCTCATAGAATTTCAAATCGACGGCGGCGTTGACGCTATTTGCTTTCTCGGCACGACGGGCGAAGCCGTAACGGTAACCGACGACGAATACGAAAGCATTGCCAAATTCGCAAAAAAGAAAATTGGCGGCAGAGTAAAGTTTTTGCTCGGATCGGGCGGCAACTGTACGGCTACCGCCGTAAAAAAAAGTATTTTAGCGCAAAAATGCGGAGCGGACGGCTTGTTGGTCGTCACCCCGTATTACAACAAATGCACTCAAAACGGCGCGATAAAATATTATAAAGCGATATGCGACAATACGGATATACCCGTTATATGTTATAACGTTCCGGCAAGAACGGGTTTTAATCTTTTACCCGAAACGATGGCTAAACTTGCCGAAACAAAAAGGATTGGCGGAATTAAAGAAGCTTGCGGCAATATGTATCAAATTTGCGAAACCGCAAGGCTTATAAGCGGTAAAACCGCGCTTTACTCTGGTGACGATAACCTTAACCTTGCAATGCTGTCTTCAGGCGCGCAAGGGGTTATATCCGTTCTTTCAAATATTTGCCCGAGAGAAGTCGTTGCAACCGTAAAACTTTTTTCTCGCGGCAAAATCGGCAAAGCGATTGCTTTGCAAGAAAAACTTTTGCCATTGGTTAACAGCCTTTTTTCGGAAGTTAACCCCATACCCGTTAAGCGAGCCGCCGAGCTTTTAGGCTTATGCAAAGGTATTGTTCGTCCTCCGCTTACGCAAATAGAACCGACTAACGACAAGTCTCTTGTAAACGCACTGAAGAATTTCGGGTTTAACGTTTAGGGAGGTGGTTTTACGGATAAACTTATTATTTGCGGAGCAACGGGCAAAACGGGCAAAAAAGTTAAAGAACTATGTTATAAAGCGGGGTTTACTCCCCTTTGCGGAATCGCGAGGAAAGCGGATTTTTCCGATTCGGCTTTCCCCGTTTACGCATCGTTTAGCGACGTTAAAATTTTACCTAACGTTGTGATAGATTTTTCTTCACCGACCGCGCTTGACGGGCTTCTTTCGTTTATAGAAAAAAACAAAATTCCCGCCGTAATTTGTACAACGGGCTATGACGAAAAACAATTGAAAAAAATTAAGTGCGCAAGCGAAAAAACCGCTATTTTGCTATCTTCTAACACATCGATCGGGATACAGTGCATGTTGCGAGCAGTAAAGCTCGCCGCGCGCGAATTAACCGATTTTGACGCGGCGATAACCGAAATGCATCATACCGAAAAAAAAGATAAACCTAGCGGTACGGCGGTTTCGCTATTTAAGGCAATCACCGACGAAAAAAGCGATCTTTCCCCTACCGATTCAAAAAAGCAACTCAGCGTGCATAGCATAAGATGCGGTAACATCGTCGGAGAACATTCGGTTATCTTCGCCGGCGAAAACGAAGAGCTGATTATAACTCACAAAGTGACGGATAAGGCGGTATTCGCGCACGGCGCGCTTAAAGCCGCAAAATTCATAATCGATAAAAAAACAGGCTTTTACGAAATGAGCGATTTATTCGGAGAATAAAAAATGCTTAAAGAAAACGTTGAAAAAATTCTTAAAGAAATAGAAAACGGCAACGACCGCGGTGAAAAAATTACTCTTGTCGCGGCAACAAAAACCGTTCCTACCGAAACGATAAACCAAGCGGTATCTTACGGAATAACCGCCGTTGCCGAAAACCGCGTTCAAGAATTTCGCGAAAAAACCGACTTTATCGTCGGCGCGGAACAGCATTTTATAGGGCATCTTCAAACCAACAAAGTCAAGTATTTAGTCGGAAAAGTCAAACTTATCCATTCGGTGGACAGCCTTAAACTTGCGGAAGAAATTTCAAGAGTCGCAACGCTTCGTAATGTAACGCAAAACGTTCTTGCGGAAATAAATATCGGCGGAGAACTTTCTAAAAGCGGCGTCACCCACGATACTGCCGAAGAATTTGTAAACGAAATATCTAAACTAAAGGGAATTTGCGTTAAAGGATTGATGGCAATGTTGCCAAAATCGGAAGACGAAAAATTACTTGCGCGATTATGCTTGCAAATGCGCGCGATTTATGATAAATTAAAAGAGAACAATTCTTTTGAATACCTTTCTTTAGGTATGAGCGGCGATTATAAAATAGCCGTAAAAAACGGCAGCAACACTATAAGACTCGGTAGCGCTATTTTCGGTAAAAGAGATTACGCGCTTTCTAAATAAAAGTTTATAACGGAGAAAACCAATGAGTATTTTCGATTTATTCGGCAAAGACCCTAAATTAAAAAAAGACAGAATGGGCTTTGACGAAAACCTATCCCCCTCTCAAAATAAGGTTTCCGAACGCGGTCCCGTTTCGGTTTTTAAACCGTCTTCTTATTCAGACGTAGAAACGATGATAGATTCGCTAAAAGACGGCAAAACCGTAGTGGTTCACCTTACGGAACTTAAACCCGAAACAGCGATACGTATAATAGACATGCTTTCGGGCGCGGTGTACGCGTTAAGCGGCGGCGTATACGAAATGGAAAAAAATATTTTTATGTTCTCTCCTTCCGGATTAGAAGTAAAATAATTTATATCCTTAACGGCGTTTTAAAAAGCCGCATTTAGTTGACGTTAAGTGAATTATCAAACTAAGCGCAACACTTATCAAGTAAAAACCTATCGGTTTTTGATAATATAGAACTTTATTCGGTCCGGCGTTAATTAACGCCGGATTTTTTTATATAGAAAGCCCGCTACGATTCGTTTTGCGAAATATAGCGGGCTAAGTTTTTATTTTAGACTAATCCCCCGTCAAACACGGCAAGCACAAAAGCTTTTGCTTAAGCTACGGGGATTAGCACCTTTATTTTACAGATCTACG
>CAZXOQ010000035.1:0-11491 GCA_964642415.1 uncultured Christensenella sp.
ATAATACATATTACAGTATATTTTTTTTATTTAAAGTCAATAACCTAACCGAAAAAATATCGGGAGAATAGTAAATTATGAAAAAAGTTTACGGTTATAAAGAAAAAGATTTGATATCTTTAGCCGAGTTTTTGCAAACGCGTGGCGGCGGAACGTTAACCTCTACCTTCAAAGAGTTCGCTACGCAAAGCGGCAAAAGGGTAGGCACGGTGAGAAATTTATATTACGCCTTGGCTAAGCTTTCCGCGTCCGACGAGGAATTTTGCAAAGAACATTTAGGCGGCAAAGCTATACGGGTAGCTATAGCCAAACCCTTTTGCGAGCAAGAAGAAAAAGCGCTGCTAAAAAAGATATTATGCGCAATAAAAGAGGGAAAGTCGGTGAGAAAAGGAATTTCGGAGCTGGCTTGCGGCGACGCAAAAAAGGAATTGAGATACCAAAACAAATACAGAAGCCTTATTAAAAACAAAAAAGAACTTGTGAAAGAAGCGGTTAAAGAAATAAAAGAAGAAACGGGCGTAACCGTGACAATAGAAGATAAAAAGCGCAAATTATCAGCCCCGTCACCCGTGCAAACCGAAAGGCTTAAAAGGGAGATTGACGGGCTTGTCGAAAGAATAGCTTTTTCCGCGCGCAAAGAAAACCGACTTTTAAAAGAACGGATACAAAAGTTAGAAGAAGAAAACGCCAATCTTAGCGAAAAGCTGCGTATAAAGCGGTATGCTGCCGAAGGGTTCTTCTTAGAAAAGAAAAATCCCTTCACTAAAAGAGCATAACAAAAACCCGAACGTTCCGTTTTGCGGAGCGGTCGGGTTTTATAAACGGACAAAAAATTTACTTTCTTGCATTATTTCGTTTGACATACTCCGTTTATGGGGATATAATATAATTGCAACCAAAAAGGTTGCAATTAAAAATCGTAGGTCGCAAGGGGGTATGCAATGAAACTGTCGTCAAAAACTCATTACGGATTGATGGCGTGTAATATTTTGGCGGAAAATTTCGGCAAAGAACCCGTGCCCGCAAGCGAGCTTGAAAACAGGATATCCGTTTCCGGTAAATATTTAGAAAAGATTATGAGAATGCTTTCGGCGCGCGGTATCGTGTCGGCAAGCAGAGGTGTAAGCGGCGGATACTTTTTATCGCTTTCTCCGGATAAAATAAAAATCGGAGATATAGTCCGTTCGCTTGAAAACGTTGAAATCATAGGTTGCGTGGCAAAAAACGGCACGTGTAAGCATTGCCCCTCAAGCCGCGTATGGAAAAAGCTGTATAACGGCATAAACGAGCTGCTAGATTCGGTTACGTTGCAGCAAATGCTAGACGGCAGCGTTTAATAATTTACGAAAAAAACAAGGAAGTGCTTTTATGGTTAAAAAACCTATTTACTTCGATCACGCGGCTACAACGCCCGTGTGTGAAGAAGCGTTCGATAAAATGAAGCCGTATTTTACGGATATTTTCGGCAATGCTAACAGTCAGCACGCCTTCGGGCGCGAAGCTGTTAAAGCCGTAGACGAGGCGAGGGATACTATCGCTTCTATAATCAACTGCAAACCGCACGAATTGTATTTCACGTCGGGCGGAACGGAAAGCGATAATTGGGCGTTACGCGGAACGGCTAACGCTTTCAAAAAAAAGGGCAAGCATATAATAATCAGCCCGATAGAGCACGCCGCAATGATTGCCACCGCGCACGCGCTTGAAAAAGAAGGGTTCGAAATTTCTTATATGAAGGTTGACGGAGAGGGTTTCGTAGATTTAGATAATCTTATTTCGATTATCCGCCCCGATACGATATTTATCGGTTGTATGCTCGCCAATAACGAGGTAGGCACGATAGAGCCGGTAAAAGAAATTGCAAAAATAGCTCACGAACGCGGTATTATATGCTTTGCCGACGCCGTGCAAGCTGCCGGCGTGCTTAAAATAGACGTTAAAGATTTGGGCGTAGATATGCTTAGCGTAAGCTCGCATAAAATTTACGGACCGAAAGGAGTTGGCGCGTTGTATATCAGAAACGGACTTTTGATAGACAGTATTCAAACGGGCGGGCATCAAGAAAGAATGAAACGCGGCGGAACGACCAACGTTCCGGCAGTGGTTGGCTTTGCCGAGGCGTTTAGAATAGCCGCTCGCGATATGGAAAAAAATTACGCTTACGTATCGTCGCTGCGCGATCATTTTATAGAGAGAGTGCTTGCGGAAGTTCCTTACGTAAAGCTTAACGGTCCTAAAGGCGAAAAAAGATTACCGGCGAACGCGGATTTTTCTTTTAAATATATAGAAGGCGAATCTATATTGTTCAGTTTAGATCTTGCCGGTATAGCCGTTTCTTCGGGTTCGGCTTGTTCTTCGGGTTCGCTAGAGCCGTCGCACGTGTTGCTTGCGATGGGGTTGCCGGAAGGGCTTGCTCACGGCAGCATAAGATTTTCTTTCGGTAAACATAATACTATAGAAGAAATAGATTACGCGGTAGACGTATTGAAAGAATCGGTAGAAAGATTGCGCGATATGTCGCCGTTATTCAATAAACAAGAGGTGATAAAAAATGTATAACGAAAAGGTAATGGACGTTTTCAAAAACCCAAAAAACGTGGGTGAAATAGAAAATCCCGACGGAATAGGTACTGTCGGTAACGAAACTTGCGGCGATATTATGCAGATTTCGCTTAGGATTAAAGACGACGTGATAGAGGACGCTAAATTTAAAACGTTCGGTTGCGCGGCGGCTATCGCCACAAGCTCTACCGCAACGGAAATGATAAAGGGAATGACTATCGACGACGCGCTTAAAGTAACCAATAAATCGGTTATAGAAAAACTCGGCGGGCTTCCTCCTCAAAAAATTCACTGTTCTGTTCTCGCGGAAGAAGCTATAAAAAAGGCGATAGACGATTACCGTTCTAAAAAGAACGCCTAATAGTTTTTATGTTAAGCTATAAAGAAAAAGAATACGCAAAAAAACTTAAAGAGATTGTTATAAAATAAATACGCGATAACCACCTTACGGAATTGATAAAGGGCGGCGGAAAGGTTTTTAAAATTTCCGGCACGTACCCCGGCGTATGGATAGAACACGCTTACGACGGCGTTGCTTGGGCGAATTACGATAACGGCGAAAAAGCGGTTTCTCTTAATCACGTAAATATTTTTCTTAGCGGTCAAAAACAAAACGGGCAGTTGCCGTATTCCGTGGTAATCCCCGATAACGGCTCGGCTCCGAAGATAGGCTATTCGCAAATACAAGAGTGCGTTTCTTTTGCAAGAGTGTGTAAAGCTGCGGCGGAACAAAACAATCTTGCCAGTGCAGAGCTTTTAAATATGTACACGCGGCTTAAAAAATGGGACGAATGGCTGGTTAAAAATCGGTTTAATTCGGACGGACTTATGATGACGTTTTGCCCGTCGTAATGCCCGATATGAACGCCGTGGTCTACGGCAACAGGCGCGCTTTGCAAAAGCTTGCCAAACGCTTAAATTTAGATAAAGAAGATGCCGAATGGGGCGTTAAGGCTGAAGAACTTAAAAAAAAGAATATACGATTATTGTTACGACGAGCAAGAAGACTATTTTTTTGACGTAGACAAGCGCGGAAAAAAGAGAAAAATCAAAAGTATAGCGCTTTCTTCGCTATTTGTAGAAAGGGTTTTGGATAAAGAAGAAGGTCAAAGGCTTTTTAGAAAATACTTTTTATCTCCGAAGCATTTCGGAACGCCTTATCCTTATCCGTCGCTTTCGGTTTCGGATAAGCGTTTTGTAAAAAATCTTGACGGGAATTCTTGGAATTATTTTTGCCAAGGTCTTACAATGCTAAGAACTCTTTTATGGATGGATGAATACGGTTTTTCGGAACAACTTGAAAGCAATATGGGAAAGTGGGTTAAAGCTTGCGTTTATAACGAGGATTATCCCTTTTCGCAAGAATTAGATCTGTTTACGGGTAAGGCTTCAAATTCGTCGGTTTATTATTCTTCTACCATGCTGTTCTTTTTGCACTCATTAAAACGCTTGGGGTTAAATTGATACTTTAGATTTATTGCATAATTCGACAAAATACGCGCATAATACCCTTTGACAGGAGGGTTTATGGACGATAAGTTTTTGATAGGCGTTATTCTCGGAATGTTCGGCGGCGCTGTAATCGCCACTAATTCCGCTAAAGCGCGTCAAGCGGTAAAAAACGGGCAAAAACAAGTGATAGATAAGCTTGACGGCGGAAAACGCTCTAAAAGCGATTCTTCTCAAGAATAAATAACTTAAAATGCAGTGTTGCGGTAAAAACTATCAAAGCGCTGCGTTTTTTGTTTACCTTTTTATTTTTATTGCAAATACCCGTAAGGGGTATTTGTTTTACAACGTTTTAGTTTACAAGAGAGGGGGATGCCATTGCGGTTGAGGTTGCCGAGGCTTTAGTAGCGGCGCGTTTCCGCTACGCTACGATTAACTAGGTTGCCCGTTTTCAATTGCGTGTTGCGTAGACGTTTATAAAAGGCATAAAAAAACGGCGTAATTATAAAATACGGTTGTGTTTTATTTGAATTTGTGGTAAACTAAAAGCGTGAAAAGATTTTTGTGTTTAGATATAGGCGATAAACGGATAGGCGTCGCCGTGTCCGATCCCTTTAACGGTTATGCGTTGCCGGTAGAAACGTATTACAGAAAAAACCTTAAAACCGATCTTGCGCGCGTTGCCGCATACGTTAAAGAAAAAAGCGCAACGGCTATAGTTTGCGGTTTGCCCGTCAATTTTGACGGAACGCCTTCCGCTCAAACGCGTAAGGCGGAGTTTTTTATAGAAAAGCTTAAAGAAACCGTTACGGCGGAAATATACGCCGTAGACGAGCGATGCACCACCTGCGCGGCGGAAGAAACGCTGATAGAGCAAGGCAAAAGCCGTAGCGAGCGTAAGCGTTTTGTAGACAGTCTTGCCGCTTGCGAAATTTTACAAGGATTTTTGAACGATTTAAATAATTCCGAACGGAAAGGAGATAATATAATGAGCGAAAAAGAAAAGAAAAACTGCAGCTGCGGCTGCGAGCACGAACACGATGGCGAGCATACGTTAAAGAAAAAAGCGCAACGGCTATAGTTTGCGGTTTGCCCGTCAATTTTGACGGAACGCCTTCCGCTCAAACGCGTAAGGCGGAGTTTTTTATAGAAAAGCTTAAAGAAACCGTTACGGCGGAAATATACGCCGTAGACGAGCGATGCACCACCTGCGCGGCGGAAGAAACGCTGATAGAGCAAGGCAAAAGCCGTAGCGAGCGTAAGCGTTTTGTAGACAGTCTTGCCGCTTGCGAAATTTTACAAGGATTTTTGAACGATTTAAATAATTCCGAACGGAAAGGAGATAATATAATGAGCGAAAAAGAAAAGAAAAACTGCAGCTGCGGCTGCGAGCACGAACACGATGGCGAGCATACCCATTGCGATCATAATTGCGACTGTGATTGCGATGACGATTGCTGCGATTGCGGTTGCGAAGACGATATCGTAGAACTTACGGCGGATGACGGAAAGAAAATGAAGTTTTATTTCGTAGGCACGATAGAGTATAAGGGTAAAACCTATTCCGCATTCGAGCCTGCCGAGCAAATAGAGGGTATAGAAGAAGATGATCTTGTGATATTCGAGCTTTCCGGCGACGACGAAGAAACCGCAGAGCTTTTGCCGATAGAAGACGAAGCGCTTTTAGACGAAGTGTTCGATGAGTTTTGCCGCGTTATGGAAGAGGATGAACTTGCTGAAGAAGCCGAAAGTTTAGAACCGGACGAAAATTAAGCATAATTTTAGTAAAATTTAATAAAGATATAAAAAACTCGGTAGAGAGCGGCAATATTTTATGCTCCCTGCCGAGTTTTTTTAAGAATTTATGGGTGCGTTTTTAATAATTTAGGATATTTTAATTGTTTATTTGCTTATGGTGATTAGAGGTTGTTAAAACGCGTGTTTATAATTTTTGCTTATACGGTATGGGTTATTTGTCGGTATAATCGCTTTTTATAACCGTAACGGCGGCGCGAACGCAAATTCCTTCTTCTCTGCCGATAAAGCCCAAACCTTCTAAAGTGGTCGCGCCTATGCCTACGCATTCCGTTTCAACAGAAAGCGCCTTTGCAAGGTTTGCCGTTATTGTCGGAATAAACGGCGAAAGCTTCGGTTTTTCCGCCATTATCACTGCGGAAAGATTGTTTATTTTATAGCCCTTTTCGCTGATAAGAGAGATAACCTTTTCAAGTAATTTCATACTGTCGGCGTCTTTATATTTCGCGTCGCTATCGGGGAAATGGTATCCGATATCGCGCAAAGAAAGGGCTGACAGCAAAGCGTCCATAACGGCGTGAGTTAAAACGTCTGCGTCGGAATGACCTAAAAGCCCTTTATCGTGCGGTATTTCTATTCCGCCTAAAACGAGTTTTCTGTTTTCAACCAATTTATGACAGTCAAAGCCAACGCCTATTTTACAAACGGGCTTTTCGGTAAGCAATGCAAAGTCTTCGTTAAAAGTTATTTTCGTGTTTGAAAAATTGCCTTCCACTATCCTTGCTTTGCCAATGAATTTGCCGTAAATTTCACCGTCGTCGTTAAAAACCTCTTCACCGATAAGCGAATAGGCTTTTTTTATTAGTTCCGTTTTAAAAGCTTGCGGCGTTTGAATGGCAAATAATCCGCTTTTGCCTAGATAATCGGTTATTTCGCCGCCGTCTGTGCGGCAAACCGTATCGCGAGAGGGAACGGCGGCTATTCCACTGCCGTATTCTTTTGCTGAGTTTATGCAATTTATTATGGTTTTTTTATCTACGAAAGGTCTTGCTCCGTCGTGAATAAGAGTAATATCGCCCGTTGCTAACGCTAAAGCGTTTTTTACGGAAGCGGTTCTCGTTTCACCGCCGATTGCGATTTTTACGTATGGCGGAAGAAGCTTTTTTATCTCCGCTTCGTCGGTTTTTGCGCATACTACGATATACTCGTCTATAAGACCGCTTTTTGCAAAAGCCGAAAAGGTCTTTTCTAGGCAAGTTTCGCCGTTAACGGAAAAGAGCAGTTTGTTTTTGTTTAGTTTGGCGCGTTCGCCTTTGCCTGCGCATGCGAGAATAAGCGTGGTTTTCATTGTTAGTCCTTATAAATAATGTTTTAAATGGGTTTTACGTGCTTGCGATATGAGATTGCCGCGTCGCTTCGCTCATCGCAATGACGTGTCGAGATGGGTTAGCTGTATAAGATTGCCGCGTAGCAAACCTTACGGTATTGCTCGGCGCATTTTTACGCTACGACGGGCTAGTCCGTCACGGTATGCTTGTTATAGCCGGTTGCAACGGTAATAAAACCGTGAAAGAAGTTGCCTTGCCGTAATAAAGTAAAATAGGGAATTGAGGTTGACCTGCGGTTTTAATTTCAAGTCAACTACAAGCAACGCAAAATTTATTCTAAAATCTCGTAAAGTTTTTCGGCGTCTTCTTTTCTGACCGTTTCTTTTACGTCTAAAACACGGAATCTAACCGTGCCGCTATTGAAACCTATTTCCAATTCGTCACCTATCTTAATTTCGTGAGAGGGCTTTACGGTTTTGCCGTTAATTTTAACCCGCCCGCCGTTTGCAGCGTCCGCCGCGAGCGAACGTCTTTTGAGGATTCTCGATACTTTTAAAAATTTATCTATACGCATAATTAACTCCCGTATTGTCGGAAAAGTCCGAAATTTAAACTTTTTTTAGAATATTGATTAAAACGCTTGACAAAGTAGACTAAATGCGATAATATAATAAAATGCATTATGCTCGGTTATTATCGAGTTTTATCGCCATTTCCGTTAATTTTAACGGAAAACAGTCCGTTCAATCGGCACGATTGCCGCGATATCGCTTGATAAAACCCTGTTTTGGCATCGCGTATGACTATTATACTACAAATCGTTGAGTTTGTAAACGATGTCGGCAAAATTTTTAAACTTTTTAAGGAGTGTGCTCAGATGACGCGTAAACTACCCGAGATCGAGTGCGGAAAGATAAGGCGTAAAACCTTTTCTAAGATTAAAGAAGCGATAGAGCTTCCGTATCTCGTAAAAATTCAAAAGGACTCCTACGACGCTTTTATCCGCGAGGGTATTGGCGAGGTATTGGAGGATTTTTCGCCTATCACGGACTATTCCGATCACTTCGAGATGTATTTTCTCGATCACGATTTAAACGGAAAGCCTAAATATGACGAAAAGGAATGTAGAGACAGGGACGCAACTTATGCGAAGCCGCTTCGCGTTAAAGTGAGGTTAGTCAACAAAGTTACCGACGAGATAATCGACCAAGAAGTTTTTATGGGCGATTTCCCGTTGATGACCGATAACGGCTCTTTTATCATTAACGGTGCGGAACGCGTTATCGTTTCTCAGCTCGTCCGTTCACCGGGTGTATATAACAATATGCAAGTGGACAAGTCGGGTAGGAAAATTTTCGATACGACAGTTATCCCTTCGCGCGGCGCGTGGTTAGAATTCGAACAAGACTCGCAAGGTATTTTATGGGTTCACGTAGACAGAACCCGTAAGCTTACCGCGACCGTTCTTTTAAGAGCTCTCGGATTCGGCAGCGACGACGCGCTTTCGGAGCTTTTCGATAACGACAAAATGATTGCCGATACTGCCGCAAAAGACGTAAGCAAATCCGAAAGCGACGGTCTTATAGAATTATATAGAAGATTGCGCCCCGGCGAAATTCCGACGGAAGGCGCTGTTAAGCAACACCTCAGAAACTTGTTTTTCGACGCAAGACGTTATGATCTTGCAAGAGTTGGCAGATATAAATTCAACAAGCGTTTGCGCCTTGGCGTGAGAATCGTTGGCTTAAAGTCTTTTGAAGACGTTATAAGCGCCGACGGCGAAATTCTTGCCCAAAAGGGACAAATAATCGATAAAGCCGCCGCCGAAAAAATTCAGGACGCAGGCATAAACGTATTCTATGCCGACGTAGAGGGCGAAAAACATAAGATAATAGCTAACAACGTAGTAAGCTTCGAAGCCGTAACCGGTATCGATCCGAGAAAGTTCGGTCTTTTAGACTACGTTTATTATCCCACTATCCAATTCGGCAAAACGGTTGCGGAAGCCGCTAAAACCGAGGGAATAGAAGCCGTTGCGGACAGACTTAAAAACGAGATAAACGGATTCTTTTATATAGACGAACAAGAGATTCCAGAAGAAGAAATTAAACCCGAAGAAAAGAAAAATCAAGAAAAAGCCAGAGAAACGAGAATTAAATTCGTTAAAGCTTGCGAGGTTTTCTTCGATTTGCTCGGCGGAGATCTTTCCGAACCGCTTAATGCGGAAACAAAAAAGGATATCCGTCCTATTATAGATAAACTCAATCACAAACACGTTACGGTAGACGATATCGTCGCTTCCGTTTCGGTCAACCTAGATCTTAATTGCGGAATCGGTTCTATCGATAATATCGACCACCTCGGCAACCGTAGAGTTCGTTCGGTAGGCGAATTGCTTCAAAATCAATTCCGTATCGGTATCGCAAGATTAGAGAGGGTTATCAAAGAGAGAATGGCGACTCAAGATCCTAAGGACGTTACTCCGCAAGGCTTGATAAACGTTCGCCCCGTCAGTTCCGCGATAAAGGAATTCTTCGGTTCTTCTCAACTTTCGCAATTTATGGATCAAACCAACCCGATTGCGGAACTTACGCATAAAAGAAAACTTTCGGCTTTAGGTCCGGGCGGAATCAACCGTGACAGAGCTTCGTTCGACGTTCGTGACGTTCACCACTCTCACTACGGAAGAATGTGCCCGATAGAAACGCCTGAAGGTCAAAACATAGGTCTTATTTCTTCGCTTGCGGCGTATGCTCAAGTTAATGAATTCGGATTTATCGAATCGCCGTATAGAAAGGTCGAGCACGTGCTTAACGATAACGGAGAAATAGAAACCATCGTTACCGAACACGTTGACTATCTCACTGCGGACGAAGAAGATAACTTCACCGTCGCACAAGCAAACGAACCGCTTATTGACGATAAATATTTTGTCAATAACCGTGTTTCTTGCAGAAGAAGAGATGATATAACCGAAGAAGTTAAAGAAAAAATCGATTATATGGACGTATCGCCTAAACAGCTTATTTCTGTTGCTACGGCGCTTATCCCCTTCCTTGAGAACGACGATACCAACCGTGCGTTGATGGGCTCTAACATGCAACGTCAAGCAGTTCCGTTACTTTCGCCCGAAAACGCGATTGTCGCAACGGGTATCGAAAGACGTATTGCATACGACTCCGGCGTTATGGTTAACGCTAAAGAAGCCGGCGTGGTAAAGAGCGTTGCAAGCGATATGATTACCGTTACCGAAGACGACGGTACGGTCAGAGAATACAAACTTAAAAAGTTTGAAAGAAGCAACCAAGGTACTTGTCTTAACCAAAGACCTATCGTAGATAAAGGCGAAAGAATCGAAAAAGGTCAAACCATTGCGGACGGACCTTCCACCAAAAACGGTGAACTTGCGTTAGGTCGTAACATTCTAGTCGGCTTTATGAGCTGGGAAGGTTATAACTACGAGGACGCTATTCTTCTTTCCGAAAAACTCGTTAGAGAAGATGTGTTTACTACTATTCACATAGAAGAACACGAGATAGAGGCGAGAGATACGCGCCTTGGCGAAGAGGAAATTACCAGAGATATCCCCAACGTCGGTGACGACGCGCTTAAAGATTTGGACGAAGACGGTATCATAAGAGTAGGTGCTGAAGTTAACTCCGGCGATATTCTTGTCGGAAAGGTTACGCCTAAGGGCGAAACGGAGCTTACTCCCGAAGAACGCTTGCTTCGCGCAATATTCGGCGACAAGGCTAGAGAGGTGAGAGATACTTCTCTTAAAGTCCCCCACGGAGAGGGCGGCGTAGTCGTAGACGTTAAAATATTTACCAGAGCTAATAAAGACGAACTTTCACCCGGTGTAAACAAGCTTGTCAGAGTTTATATCGCGCAAAAACGTAAAATCGGTATCGGCGATAAGATGGCAGGTCGTCACGGAAACAAAGGCGTTGTTTCGAGAGTTCTTTCAGAAAGCGATATGCCTTTTATGGCGGACGGCACTCCCTTGCAGATAGTTCTTAACCCGCTAGGCGTTCCTTCGCGTATGAACATCGGTCAGGTATTAGAAGTTCACTTAGGTCTTGTTTGCAAACAGCTCGGCTGGAAAATCGCAACGCCCGTTTTCGACGGCGCAAGCGAGAGCGAAATTAAAGATTTGCTGTTTGAAAACAACATACTCAACCCCGAAGGCAAGGTTGACGGCAAAATTCAGCTGTACGACGGAAGAACGGGCGAACCGTTTGAAAACAGAGTTACCGTCGGTCAGATGTATATGATAAAGCTTAACCACTTGGTTGACGATAAGATTCACGCGCGTTCGACGGGACCGTACAGTCTTGTTACGCAGCAGCCTTTGGGCGGCAAAGCGCAATTCGGCGGACAGCGTTTCGGCGAAATGG
>CAZXOQ010000036.1:0-11319 GCA_964642415.1 uncultured Christensenella sp.
TTTCTTTAGTAATCAAGCCTGCCCTTAAAATGCGCGGAACGCTTTCGGTTACGTCAAGCACGGTACTTTCTATTCCGCCGGAGCACTTGCCCCCGTCAAGAATAAGCGGTATAAGCCCGTTAAGATCGTTATATACGTGCATAGCGGTTACGGGACTAGTGTGCTTAGACAAATTAGCGCTAGGCGCAACGAGAGGCGCATCAACCGCTTTAAGCAGTGCTTGGCAACCCTCGTGCGAGGGAATTCTTACGGCAAGAGTATCGCCGCCGCATACCGCTTCGCGGCAAACCACACCGCGACTTTCAAACACCATAGTGAGCGGCCCCGGCGTATACCGTTTTATCAATTCGTATACGTAGTTTTCTTTAACCTTAACAAGCCGCTCTATATCGTAATCTTTATGAACGTGCGCGATAAGCGGATTATCCGACGGTCTGCCTTTAACTTCGTAAATGCGCTTTACCGCTTGCGGCATCGTGCCTATCGCGGCTAATCCGTAAACCGTTTCGGTCGGCATACCTACAAGTCCGCCGCCCTCTAATATTTTTTTTGCTTCCGCAACGCTTTCTTTAGTTACGGGACTTATTTTAGTAATCATTTCACGCCTTAAAAAATTTCGTCGTCTATGCTTTTTACGGTTGATTCGTCTTCGGTATCGAAAGGCGGAGCGTCGTCGTCGGAATAAGGAGGCGCGTCAAAAAATTGCGCGGATTCTTTCGCGGGCAAATCGTCGTAACCGTCTATTCCGCTAGGCTTAGGCGCTGACGACTGAGATTCTTCAGGCTCGTCGGTATCTTCGTTTAAGTTTACGAATTTAGTACATTCGCCCTTAAAATACAACTTAACGACACCGGTAGGTCCGTTTCTGTGTTTTGCGATTATAATCTCGGCTACGTTTGGCTTAACTTTGCCTTCGGCAATATCTTTTTCGCTCGCCTTCTTATCGGGACGATGAATAAACAAAACAATATCCGCGTCTTGCTCTATTGCGCCCGACTCACGAAGGTCTGCAAGCTGAGGTCTGCGGTTTTCCGCTTCGACCGCGCGCGAAAGCTGAGATAACGCAAGAACGGGTACGTTAATTTCTTTCGCAAGGATTTTCAACGTACGTGAAATTTCGGTTATTTCTTGCTGTCGGTTATCGTTCTTTCTGCTTTTTTCGGGCGACATTAACTGAACGTAGTCTATCATTATAAAGTCTAAGCCGCTTTTGCGTTTAAGACGACGGCATTTAGACAATACTTCGTTCGGCGTTATCATTGCGGAGTCGTCTATATAAATACGCGCGTTTGAAAGTTGTTCTTTAGCTTTAGCTATTCTAAGCCATTCTCCGCGATCCATTTGACCTTTTAGCGCGTGTTCCATACTGACGTTCGCTACCGAGCAAAGCATTCTTTGAACAAGCTGTTCTTTACTCATTTCAAGCGAAAAAACCGCGCAAGAGTAACCTTGAAGCGCTATATTTTCTACAAGGTTCATTGCAAACGACGTTTTTCCTACGGCAGGACGGGCAGCCAAAATCATCAAATCGCTTTCGTGAACGCCGTTTAAAATGGCGTCTATGCCGCGATATTGAGTTTTGATTCCGCGGAAACGCGATTTATCTTTAGAAAGCTCGTCAAGCTTAGTCATAACGTCGGGAATAACCGAACCGATTTTAACTATTTCGCTCGTATCGGCAGTGTTTGAAATATCGAAAATCTTTTTTTCCGCCGAAGCAAGCGAATTTTTCTCGTCGGTACTCGTAGAACATTCGTCTATAATTTCGCTAGCGCCGCGCATTAAGCGCCTTAACATACTATCTCTTAAAACAATGTCAAGATAACGGTTATACCCCGCGGCGGACGGCATTATATCTGTAAGTTCCGTTATGTAATCGATTCCGCCGGCATGCTCTAACGTTCCGTTTTTTTCAAGCGCGTCGGTAAGCGTAACAAAGTCAACCGCCTTGTTTGCCTTGATAAGCGTATCCATCGCGCTGAAAATATATTTGTGCGATTCCGCGTAAAAATCCTCTTCTTTTAAGAATGCGGAAACCTCTACCTGTATTTTCGTATCGAGAAGCAAACAGCCCAAAAGCGCCTGTTCCGCCTCTAAGCTGTGAGGCAGCTCTTTATTAAGCTTTTTATCAGCCATAAATTTCTCTTCTCCTTTTAACAACTATTAAAGCGATTTAAACTGTTCTAGCGCTTCGCCGAACGCTTTGAAAGCCGATTTATACGGAACGTCAGACGTAAGGTCTACGCCTGCGATTTTCAAAAGTTCTACCGGTCCGTCGGAATTGCCCGACGATAAAAATTTGAAATAATCTTCTACCGCGGGTTTGCCTTCGGTAGTTATTCTTTCAGCGATAGCGAGCGCGCTTATTATACCCGTAGCGTATTTATACACGTAAAAAGATCTGTAAAAATGCGGGATACGCGCCCATTCGTATTTTATTTCTTCATCGGATACGATAGCTTTGCCGTAATACTTTTTATTCAATTCTAAATACTTATCGCACAAAAAGTCTTTGGTTATCGGTTCGCCCTTTTCCGCAGCGTCGTGAGCAAGTTCTTCAAATTCAGAAAACTGAGTTTGACGGAAGAGGGTGGTTCTTATCATTTCCATAAGATAGGAAAGCAAATACTTTTTAAGTTCCGTATCTTTCGCCTCTTTTAGCAAATGTTTTAACAACAAAACCTCGTTGACGGTGCTAGCTACTTCCGCAACGAAAATCTTGTAATCAGCCTTTGCATACGGCTGTGTTTTATTTGAAAAGTACGAATGTATACTATGCCCCATTTCGTGAGCGATTGTAAATACGTCGTGCGTGGTCTTTTGATAATTAAGCAAAACGAAAGGATGCGTATCGTATACGGCAACGCTGTAAGCGCCGCTTCTTTTACCTTCGGTTTCGTATACGTCAAGCCATCTTTCGCGCTTAGCGCGTTTTAACAGTTCGGAATATTCTTCGCCTAAAACGGATAAACCTTTAACAACAAGGTCGTAAGCCTCGTCGTATTCTAACTTTATATCTTTATCGGGGACTATCGGCATATTCATATCGTACATATGCATTTCGTCTAATTTAAGCGCCTTTTTCTTTTCTGCGATGAAATCGTGAAGAAGCGGCAAAGCCTCGTTTACGGAAGAAATAAGCTTTTTATACACCTCAACGGGAACGTCTTCTTCTTGCAACGCCAAAGACAAACAAGACTTGTATTTTCTTGCCTTAGAATAAAATACGTCTTTTTTTACGTTGCCGTAGTATGTTGCGGTTATTACGTTAATAAGCGAAATATACGCCCCGTAATATTTTTTGAAGGCAAGCTCTCTTAACGACCTGTCTTTATCCTGCATTACCACGCTGTACGCGCCGTGCGTAAGTTTATAAGATTTACCGTTATAAGTGAATTCCGGAAAGGGCAAATCGGCGTTATCCGTTTTGGTAAATATCTCTTTAAAAGAAGATAACGCGTCGGCGCTTTCGGTAAGCAGTTTTTCTTCATTTTCGGATAAAACGTGCTCTTTTTCTTTAAGAAGACATTTTAAAGAATAATCGTACTCTGAAAGTTCGGAATCGTTTATATACGCTTTAAGGGTTTCTTCCGGTAAAGACAAAAGCTCCGGCGTGATATAAGAGATTTCAGCACCGTAAGCAACCGATAAAGACATCACGCGTGACAAAAGCGCGTCAAAATCGGAATTTCTGGTATCGCCGTCGTGATTCATCATTGCATACACGCTGAGCTTATCGATTATTCTGCCTGCTTCCTCTTGTTTTTTCATACAGTCTAAAAAGGCTTTTTTATCGCCGAGTTTTCCGCGGAAAGACGAAAAATCGGCTAAGCCTTTAGCTTTTTCAAAATCACTTTCCCAAGCGGACACGTCGGCATAAATATCTTCTAACGCCCAAATATAATCTTTTTTCATAATAGTTACCCCTGTTTAATCTTCGTTAAGAATTTTTTAGTTTTTATTGCTGTGAATCGGCGCGGGAATTCTTCCTCCGCGGTTTATAAATTTCTCGCAAGAACAGCGGTTTATCTCCATTATCGGAGCAGAGCCGAGTAATCCGCCGAATTCCACCTCTTCGCCTACGCCTTTATTCGGCACGGGTATAACCCTCACCGCGGTTGTTTTGTTGTTTATCATACCGATAGCAGCTTCATCGGCAATCATTCCCGAAATAACGCTTGCCGGCGTATCGCCCGGTATTGCCACCATATCTATGCCGACGCTGCAAACGGCGGTCATGGCTTCTAACTTTGAAAGGGTTATCGCGCCCGATTTTGCGGCGTTTATCATACCTATATCTTCGCTTACGGGAATAAACGCGCCCGATAATCCGCCAACCGAAGAACTTGCCATAACTCCGCCTTTTTTAACGGCGTCGTTAAGCATTGCAAGCGCGGCGGTCGTGCCGTGCGCACCGACGGACGAAAGCCCCGTTTCTTCTAAAATATGCGCGACCGAATCGCCTATAACCGGTGTGGGAGCAAGAGATAAATCGACTATGCCGAATTCGGCGTTAAGGCGTTTTGCAGCCTCTTTAGCTATTAAGCTACCCGCGCGAGTTATCTTGAACGCGGTTTTTTTGATTGTTTCCGCAAGCTCGTCGATAGAAGCGTCGGGCATACTCTTTATCGCGTGATGAACGACGCCTGGTCCGGAAACGCCAACGTTAATCACCGTTTCGCCCTCTCCTACGCCGTGAAACGCACCTGCCATAAATGGATTGTCTTCAACGGCATTGCAAAAAGCAACGAACTTTGCGCAAGCCAAACCGTCTTTATCGCGAGTGAGATAAGCAGCCTCTTTTACTATTTCGCCGAGAAGTCTTACGGCGTTCATATTGATTCCCGTTTTAGACGATCCGACGTTAACCGAAGAACAAAGTTTTTGCGTAGACGCAAGCGCCTCCGGTATGCTTCTTATAAATTTTTCTTCATAAGAGGTCATTCCCTTATGAACGAGCGCGGAATATCCGCCGAGGAAATCTACTCCGCAAGTTTCCGCCGCCCTATCAAGCGCTTTTGCAAGAATAACGGCTTTATCGGCAAAACTTGCAGATACCAAGCTTGCCGGCGTAACCGAAACTCTTTTGTTTATCACGGGGATACCGTATTCGTTGCCAAGCTCATCGGCAATTTTCACAAGGTTTTCGGCTTTTTTGCATATTCTGTCATAACATAGCCGCGAAGTTTCCTCAGCGCTCTCTCTAATGCACGGAAGCAAAGAAACACCCATCGTTATCGTTCTAACGTCAAAGTGCTCTTTTTCTACCATATCTATCGTTTCTAATATTTGATTGCGGTTTATAAGTGACATAATTATCTCCGTTGCCTATCAAACGTTATGCATTGCGTTGAAAATATCTTCGCTTTGCACGTGAACGGAAACGCCGGCTTCGTCACCTGCTTTACACAATATTTCTTTCAGTTCGGCAAGAGAAAGCTTGCTGCCCGATAAGCTGCAAAGCATTATCATCGTAAAATTACCGGATACTATAGTTTGACTTATATCTTCTATATTTACCTTATTATCGGCAAGAACCGAAGAAATTTTTGCTATTATTCCCGATTTATCTTTACCGACTACAGTTACTATCGCTCTCATTACAACCTCCGTTAATCAAGAATTTCGTAAGAAATAAGCACGTTGCCTTGCGTTACGTATCTCACGTTTGCTTTTTCGGGTATTTCCGGAAAAGGCTTTTCGTAAAAAACAAGAACCTTTCTTTCAAAAAAATCTTTTTTATATTTATTCCATTCAATAAATATCAAAGATTTACAATCAACACCGTCTTTATCCTGCATTTCTTCGTCATAACCGAAAAAATTGCCCGTAGAACTTTCTTTTAGCCCCGTTTGCATATTAAAACACTGTTTATAATATCTTTTTACTCGCTTATAAACTATGCCAAGATAAACGAAACTGAATATCACGAACAGCGCGGTAACCGAATACTGCAACCATTTTACCGCCGCCACCTTAGATGAATTATACGGCAAACCGAAATACCAAATAAAGTCTATTGCCGACACTATCAAGTAAACGGCTAAAACTATAAAATAAATCGCGAGAGCTTTTTTCTTTTGTTTTCTTGCGGACTCTAGATAGTCCGCCGTAAAATACTCTGTCATTTGTTTTTATCTCCGACGAAAAAACCTTTTATTTTAAGCGAAAGCTTATTTATTCCCGTAAGAAAGCCTTTGCTTTTTATCGCGCCGTCTTTAACCACGCCGACAATTTGTTCTTTTTTGCACGTTCCGAATTTAGAGCGGCTGTCCATACTACCTATTCTGTTATCTCCGAGAAAATAATATTCACCTTCAGGTACGACAAACGGATAAGCTTTTATCTCACAATCCGCTCCGACGAATTTTTCGGTTTTTTGCCAATCGTCAAGATACGGTTCTTCAAGCAAAGAGTAATCGTTTTCTCCCGATTTCATCAAATAAACCTTTCCGTCGCGAATATCGATTGTATCGCCGCCTACGGCGATAACACGTTTTATTATCCATTCGTAACCGTCGGCAACCTCTTTTTCGCCGTCGATAACAACAACGTTTCCGCGTTCGGGTTCAGCTTTTAAGGACATTATCAATACGTCGCCGTTAACCAAAGTTGACGTCATAGAACTTCCGCTGACGATAACGCAAGAAAAAAAGACCGTGTTAAGCAAAATATGCAACGCAAGGATAACGCACTCTATCATAAGCGCGACGATAAATATTTTATCGGAATCTTTTTTGCCGAACAAAAGCGCTTCTTCGGCAATGTAATTTTCAGTGTTATTTCCCGTCATTTTCTTCCCCGTCCGAATACGTCGCCGACATTTTAGCCGTTTCGTCTACGGATAAAAATATTATTCTGCCGCATTTGACGCATTTAAGTTTTACATCTGCGCCCGTACGCGTGATAAGCCACTCTTTGCCGCCGCAAGCGTGCGGTTTTTTAGATATTATCTTTCCTCCGACGCGATAAATCATAACGCACTCGCTCCCGAAATTATACCCATAACGCGTTGTTTATAACGCATTCCGAATCGGAAACAAATTCTATCGCTTCGATTTTTTCATAGCTTTTAAGAATCATTCCCTCAAACGTTTTAAACTTGTTTTGTTCTATCTTTACGTTTTGCCAAACGTCGCCGCCGTGAACGTTAATCGCGGCGCAATACTCGGCTTTTTTGCCAAAATAATCGGTTACAAGCTTTACCGTAAGAATACATTCTTCTTTAGCGTAAACGTCAAACATAAGCAACATTCCGTCAGTCGGACGATATTTTTCTATATTAACCTTAAAAGTCAACAACCCGCGAGAGCAAGTTATTCCGGTCATATCCATAGGACCTTTTTTCACCGTTGTGCCGATAGACGGAACGGTTTCTATGCCGAACGGCGGTAAATAATTTTCGTAATCGGGATAAAAGCTGCTTGAAGCGCCCGATATCCTTGACGAATACAGTATCTTATATTTTTGAACGGACGACACTTCGTCTTCGTTAAAGCGTTTATAAACCACCGCGGAAGAACGCGAAAACCCGTTGTTATAAACAGCTCTCGCAAAAAAAGAAACCATTTTAGATTTATAATACGGATTGTATTTAAAAACAAATCTTCCGTCTTCTAAGCGTTCTTGTTCAACCACTCGCCAAGACCTAAGCTGAGGTTTAATTTCGCCCTCGGCAGCGTATAACGTAAGTTTTTTCAATCCGACCGTATCGGGAAAAACCTCCGCAACGATGCACTTATCCGCTATTTCCGCTTTGACGGAAACGGCCGAAGGCATAACGGCGTTGCCGCCGTTTAAAAAGCGCTTAAAAAACAACAGCGCCGATTTAAAGCAGTCATATCCGACACACTCTCTCGATCCGACCGAATAATCGGTTGCAACGTAAAAATTTTCATCTATTCTCGCGGCGGTATCGCAAGCCCTGTCAAGCTCGAACACCGAACTGTTAGTCGGTGAAAGAATATATACGGGGCAAGCTACGTGTCTTGCATACGCTTGCGGATCTGCTGCCGCCAAGAACTTAAGCTTATCGTCGTCAAACTGCGGTTCGGCGGTGTTTTCGGTTTTATAAATGCCGTCGTAACCGAGCCACCCCGCATTGCCGACTATAACGGCGCAAGCGATATCTTTTTCGGTTGCGGTTGCATACCATACGGGCGTTGCGGCTCCGTTTATTCCTAAAAGCCCGACGGTAGAAACAAATCTTTGCCCCTTTAAAAAGGCGATGGCGTATTTTACGGCGCAGCCCCATTCGAACCAAAAGGTTTTGTTAACCTCTTCTTCTATGGTTGCGTTTCTAAATTTTTCGGGGTTATAATTCGCGTAAGACATAGACGGAGGATAAACGGTAAACCTCTCTCTCCCCGGATATTTGCCTGCAACGTCTATCGTAAAAGAAGCATACCCCTCGTCGGCAAGCCTTAACGCAAGAGCGCGGTCCGCCCCGTTTTTAAAATCTTGTACGGATAAAATCGCCGGAGCGGAAATAACGTTTAGATTACGAACCAATACGCCGTAAATCTTAACAGTGCCGTCTGCAACGGTTCTGCCGTTAATATAAATTTCGGTAATCAAAAGGTCGCCCTTTTTCTCTTCGGATAACGTTTCAAACGTCAGTGCGCCATCTATGCGAAAATCTTTCCAAACCGCCGTAGGCGTTAAAATTGTTCCTGCCATAAATACAAAAGCAGAGCTTTGCCCGTGCCTCCTTAAAAAGTTATACGGAAAAAAATGCGTTTTAAAGTTGATTTTTATTCCGCAATGATATATAATAACCTTTACGCGGAATACGCTAAGCCGATTTATCCGCGTATAAATCTTTTTATACTTATATAGTATACAGTATTTTAACGAGTTTCGCAAGTGTTTTTCGGGTAAGTACCAAATTATCGTCTTTATCCGATCGGGAGTTTATATGACTTGTTCTTTTGCAAAAGAATATTCGTTGTCGGCTTTTACCGACGTAGAAAACGAATTTATCACCGCCTATATGCCATACGCTAAGGATAGCGCATTAAAGGTTTACCTTTACGGTCTTTATTTATGCGCCCATCCCGAGCAAGACAAAAGCCTGTCGGAAATAGCCGAAACGCTATCGGTTTCCGAAGAAGAGGTAATCGGTTCGTTTAGGTTTTGGGAAGAATTCGGGATTCTTTCCGTTTTATCGGAAAACCCTTTGAACGTTTCTTATCTTTCGGTTAAAAGCGTTTACCGATCTAAGCCTCGTAAATATAAAGCGGAAAAATATTCCGATTTCACCAAAGCCGTTCAAACGATAATAACCGAAAGAATGATATCTACCGGCGAATATACCGAATATTTTAATTTGATGGAAACGTTCGGCATAAAACCCGAAGCAATGCTTATGATTGTAAAATACTGCGTAGATATGAAGGGCGCGGATATAGGATACAGATATATTTCAGCCGTTGCGCGCGATTTCGGCAACCGCGGCGTGATAACCGTAGAAAAGATAGAAAAAGAACTTGCATCTTATTCTTTACATACCGCAGAATTAGAAAAGATTTTAAAAGCCCTTTCCTCACGCAAAAAGCCCGACGTAGAAGATCAAAACTACTTCAAAAAATGGACGGAAGAGTTGTGTTTTGAACCGGAAAATATAATATACGCCGCGTCTTTATTAAAAAAAGGCTCTACCGCAGGGCTTGACTCTCTTATGATGGAGCTTTATTCGGCAAAAAGGCTTACTAAACCGGAAATAGCCGATTATATGCAGAAAAAACGCGGTATTTACGAGTTAACGCTAAAAATCAACCGCGCGTTATCCGTTTACGTTGACGTTATAGATACGGAAATAGAAAACTACACCTCTAAATGGCTTTCGTTCGGTTTTATTGACGACGCGCTTTTGATTATCGCAAATCAATGCTTCAAATCGGGCAAAAACACTCTGAGAGATATGGACGAACTTATCGACTATTTAAGAACGAGGGGTTTTATAGACGTTGCCGCGGTAAACGACTATTTCGAGCAACAAAAAACGGCGGACGAATTTATAAGCAAACTTCTTATAACGTGCGGACTAAACCGCCGCCCCACCCCGTGGGATAGAGAGAATTTATCTATGTGGAAAAATTGGAATTTTTCTGAAGAAATGATTATGGAAGCGGCAAAGCTTTCCTCCGGTAAAGGTTCTCCCGTGGCATATATGAACGGGGTTCTTTCAAAATGGAAGAACAGCGGAATATTTACCTCGGCGCAAGCGGAAAGTTCTTCTGCTTGCGGCGACGTTTCGCAAGAAGATTATAACAGAGAATACGCAAGAAGACGCAGCGTTGCGGCGTCTAAAGCGCAAAAGAACGTAGATAAGGCAATGAGCACAAACGGATTTGCCGCCGTTTACGAAAGACTTTCTTCGATAGAACGAGATCTTGCCTTTGCCGAACTATCCGGCAATGCCGAAACGCTTTCTTCTTTAGAAAAAGAAAAAGCCGAGCTTTCCGTTAAAGCGGAAAATATTTTAAAGAGTATCGGTCTTTCGTTAAACCAACTATCCCCCGTATATTCTTGCAAAAAATGCAACGATACGGGTTACGTAGGTTCTCACCGATGCGATTGCTTCGATAAAACCACCGAATAGCAAAAACACCCGTTCGCGTATTAACCGAACGGGTGTTTTCTTTTCTCTATAATTTATTCTTGTTCAAAGGAGTCTTTACCCAAGCCGCAAATCGGACACGAAAAACTTTCGTCAACTTCGTTCCACGCCGTTCCCGCGGCAATGCCGTTTTCGGAATCGCCCATCTCTTCGTCGTAAAAATATCCGCAAGGACACACGTATTTCATTTTATCTCCTCCGATTATTTCATCATTATTTCCGATATCGCGCGCATAATAGCGTCGTGACAGCCGCCGCAACCCGTGGAACAGTGAGTTACGCGTTGTACGTCGTCAAACGCTTTTTCAACGTCGGAAAAAACCTCGCCTCTTTCGAGAACGGCTTCAACGTCCGCGAAAGAAACTTTTTTACATTTGCATATTATACGGTTTTCCATAAATTACTTATTGAAATATCTCTTCAAAAGTCCTTCAAACGCCTTGCCGTGACGTGCTTCGTCGCGAGCCATTTCGTGAACGGTATCGTGTATTGCGTCAAGACCTTGTTCTTTAGCCTTTTTAGCTAAATCGAATTTGCCTTGCGTTGCTCCGTTTTCGGCTGCAACTCTGAGTTCGAGATTCTTTTTGGTGGAATCGGTAACGACTTCGCCTAAAAGTTCAGCGAATTTTGCCGCGTGTTCAGCCTCTTCGTAAGCGGCTTTTTCCCAATACAATCCGATTTCGGGATAACCTTCTCTG
>CAZXOQ010000037.1:0-11165 GCA_964642415.1 uncultured Christensenella sp.
TAGGGCTAATTGCCCGAAAATGAAAAACCACCAGCTATGCTGGTGGATATTTATTATCTTATATTTTTTTGTTACGCAAAAACACCGTAACAAGTTTTGCTTATATCGTCACCCCGAAAGCTGTTTCCGCTTTTATCGCGCGGTCGCCGAATTCTTCTTTCAAAGCACTGTACGCGCGGTCGCGCTTCTTTTTATCCGAAAAAACGGCAAAGCACGCGCTGCCGGATCCGGTCATTGCCGCAGCCCCCGTTTCTTTAAGCTTTTTCAGATTCTCGCCTATTTCGGGGGAAATATCGGTAGCGGCACTGTATAAATCATTTTTTAGCAATCGGAAAAATTCCTCTTTATTCCCGTATTTAAGGGCGTCAAGCGCCTTTTCGGTACACGGCGCAAAACTTTCGTTCTTCTCGTCGTATCGCGCGTAACACTTTGTCGCGGATACACCGCCCCTCCCCGATAAAATCAAAAAATACCACTTTTCGTTGAGGGCGAGCTTTTGAATTTCGGTTCCCCTTCCTTTAACTCTGGCAAAGCCGCCGTCAAGCATAAAAGCCACGTCGCTGCCGACGGCGTTCGCAATTACGCTTAAATCGCCGCTTTTGCCGTAAAGTTTTGCCAATCCCACAATCACGCCGGCAGGATCGGCAGAAGAACTACCCAAACCGCCGCCCGACGGGATATTTCTTTTTATCGTTATATCCGCGCCGTTCGTTTCAAATCGTTTTACAAATTCTTCCGCCGCCCGATAAGCGTTGGTTCTTTCGACGCTTCTTTCGTGACCGCCGATAAACGTAAGTCTAATCGCGCGGTCTTTTCGCTTGGTTAGCGTTACCTCGTCGTAAACGGATACGGATAAAAACAGTGAATCCAACGTATGATAGCCGTTTTCACGCCCCGTTACGTCTAACGTTAAATTAACTTTTGCCGGTATTTTTACTTTTACCTTTTTCATATGCGTTTTCCTTTAATTACAATCTTGTTTTATCGTAAGCCTACGCTTTTTCTTTTTTGTCTGTATACCACTATTCTTTCTTTGCCCGTAAGCGGAAAAGAAAGTTCGGGATTTGTTTCTAATAACGCTTGCGGATATTCGCCCAGCCGTTTGGCTAAATCCCACAATCCCTCGTTCTCAAGCGCAAGATAAACGCTTACGGCGTGGTCGTTCTTTGTTTTTTCGCCCTCTAAAACAACCTCGCCCATAACGGGGAAAACGGAAGATTCTTCAAAATAAACGGTAAGCGCGGCTTCGGCAAAAACTTCTATCTCGGTTGCGGATAATATTTTTGCCCGTGAAACAATCGCCGATAAATAAACGGCTTTATTTTCGTCGTCTAACTTACATTCGGTTTTACATTCAAACGGAGTTTCTATTCTTCTGGAAGAAAGCTTTCCGTCGGCGTCGGTAAGCAACACGTTAAGCGACAACGCGCCCGTTACGGTTAAAACGCCGTCAGCCGTTTCGGCGGAAACGATTTCCGTACGTTCGTCGCACGTGGCGGCAATATACGCACCTATGGGTATTTCTTCTACGGCAACCCGCTCCGATATAGATACGCGTTCACCGTAGTTCGCTAGTCGATTTACCGTTTCGATACGGATTTTTTCCGCTTTGATAGAATACTCCGGAGAAAACGCGTCCTCCGCAAAACTTTTTATTTCTTCCGAAAAAGCCTCTCCCTCGCATTTAATCAAAACGTTTGCGACGATTTTGCTAGAACCGTTTTCTTCGTCAACGAATATTTCCGTTTTGAAAGCCTTAACGCACGCTCCGGCAACCGCTTTAGAAGAGGGCATTGCATCTTCGCACTCTATTTCCGCACGGAAAGGAATCGTTCTATCCTCTCTTATTATAACGCTTTTCCCGTCGGATTGCAACATTACGACGGAAAAATGAGCTTCTCCGTCAAGAATAATCGCGCCTACGCCGCATTGAACAGCCGTAACTACGGCTTGCGCTCTTTGACTTACTACTTGCGCCACACGATAGTTTAGCTCGATTTCTTCTTCTATCGGATACGTTACCTCTTTTATTCCCGAACTCTTTATCAGCGGCACTTCGCATTCTTTAACTATAAGCCCGTCGCCGCGCTGCAATGCGCGCCCCGAACTCTTTTCTCTTATAGTTACGCGAACAGTCACGCGTGCGCTTAGCGAAAGCGTTGCTCCGGATAAATCGGCGTCCGTTTTTTCAACGTCGGCTAAAACAATACAGTCGCGATCGCAAGCTTCGCCCTGCGCAATCTCTCCCGAAAAAGCTGCCGAGCTTTCGTGTCTTTGAACGCTTCCGTCGGACGATTCGTAACACGTAAAAAAAGTTACCTTTCCTAAATACCGCAGCTTGCCGTCGGAAATTTCTTTATCGGTGACGACTGCCTGCGCGTATAAATTGATTATTTTGCTTACGGACTCGGCTGAAAGCTCGGTCGCACATTCCGCTTTGATTTTTTCTTCAGTCGTTCGTTGTTGCCGACTAACGACGATATTTTCGTAAACAGGTTCAAACGGCATATAACCCCTCCCGATGTTTCTTACAATAAAGTATATAATCTAACCGTCGATTTTATGACACAAGCCTAAATTTGAAAGAGGGTTATTAACTTAAAAACGCATTTTAACGCGCAATGCCGCATTAGCAAGCGTACCTCTCGTCACTAAAGACTTTGAAAAAGCCGCGGCAATCTTGTAATTTGAAAATTACTTCAATCTCGTCATTGCAAACGTAGCGTAAGCGAAGTGTGCAATCTCAAGAACAAACGAATAAAGTATTGCGTTTTTACCCTTACCGCCCTTGGCGGATATTACCGCGCTAAACACAACACGTTTGCAACGGCATAATAAAAAGCACGCATAAGCGATTTTAGCAATTATGCGTGCGGTATTACGTCGTTCAAACGATATTATTTAGTTAATAGCAGAATTTTTAATCGCGGCTATGCGAGCGTCGGCGGAATTTTTTCTTTCAACCGCTTCGGCAACCTTTTCGTCGCGCTCCGCTTGCATAAGGGCTTTTCTCGTTTCCGTTTTTCCCATAGCTTTCGCCTCTTCATACCTAGCCTTAGATTCCGCTTTGGCGGCGGCAAAATTCGCTTTATCTACCTCGTGTTGTGCTTTGGCGCTTTTTTTCATATCAGAGAAAGCGTTTTTAAAAAAATTCTTTATTCCCATTATATACCCCCGTTATTTATTCAATAAGCTGTCAGACAATTCAAAAATACGATCGGAATATTTTTTCTTTCTAGCCTTCATAATGCCTTTATATAACGGATAGGTAGAAAGCATCAGCGCAATACCTACAACCCCCACGCCTATTCCGAGCGGCATCGCGAAAGAAAGCGACGTTCCTATTATCTTCATCGCAAGACTCATACCTGTACCGAGAATGAGAGAGGATACCGAACCGTAAACGTATGCAAATACTTTTGCCGGACGTTTAACCTTTTTATCGAGCGCCTTTAATTGGTCTAATTCGGATACTTCCTCGGTTGCGTAAGCTGCGCGTATTTTTTCGATTGCATTTTTTTCATTGTTAATCATAATTGTTTGCTCCTTAATTTTAATTTGTACCTATATTATAAGCCTCAAATGTTTAAAAAAAGCCAACGTTTCGTAAAAGAGTTGAAAGCGTTTTGTTAAGATTTTGTTAACGGCGATCCGCTTTTCAACACTTGCCGCCATTTGCAATGCTTTGCAGAGTGAAGCCGATGATATTTTGAAATATCATCGGCTTCACAAATTTAGCGGCGGTCGGTTTGGATAACCCATAATCCAAAACGGTTATGAAAAAAGCTAATTTTATTCTTTAATATTTGCTTTATCTTGCTCTTTTTCGGTTTCGTTAAGCAGCTCTTCGGAAAGTTTTAAAATCTCTTCTCCGTATTTTTTCTTGCCGCGGTTTAAAACGCAACGATACAGCGGATATGCCGGAATCATAATTATAGCGCCAATCGCGCTAAGCGCCACACCCCATAAAAAGATATTCCATTCTAAAATCATCGTAAGCCCCACTCCGAATATCAAACAACCTATTATGCCGAAGCTTAACGCGACCGACGTAGCGGAGTTTTTTACGATTGAGTTTAACCGACGAAGCTTTTCAAGTTTATTTTCTTCTTCCGTCGGCGCGTATTGACGTCTTATTCCGTCTATTTCTTTTCTTTCTTCTTCCGTCGGAGCGGAATATTTATAGCTAAAACCGTTATCGTTCATTTTTTATATCTTCCTTTCGTGATTCTTTTATTATTTTTGATGCGGAAACTATCATATAAATCCCAAGCGCTATCGTGAAAAACGAAACGACGCTACCCGTAAGCGTGTTAAAAAGCGAAACGTTAACCTCTTCGCTCGAAAAAGTCGTAAGCAACGCCGTTTGCAACGCGAGAATAGATACGGTGGCATCGGCAAGATTTACGTTGCGAATAGCCCTTACCGTCAAATCGGGATATCTGCGCGCTTTAACCAAGTTGATTATAGACATGGTGATTTTATAAAACGCGTATGCCGCGTATGCGAAAATCGTCCAACTGAAATAAGAAAAATGCGCGTCCGAAAAAATCATTTGCGCTATTGCCGAAGAAAGCGCCGTACTTAATATCAAAAGGATTATACCGCTGTTGCGATAAACTTTCGCTTTTTCTATCTCTTCGTTTACTTCAGCGCGATTGTTTTTGCGAGCTTTTCTTTTGTGATAAACAAGAATACCGCCGCGCAAAAACGCGAGAAAAATATAATACGCGGAAAGCGCTCCGTACCATATCGATTTACGCGATATACCCATATATCCGTTAAACAAGCCGAATGCCGCGCTTACCGTAAAAGAGCCTATAGCGAAAATAACCGTTCTGAATCCATAATTTCTAATAAGTCTTTGCGTAAACGCGTTTTTTTCAAGCATTTCGGTTACGTCGCGTTTTGCCGTAGGAATAAACTTTATTATAATATACACTGCGTAAGAAAGCGACAGCGCCGCTATCGCAAACAGCGAATAAGCAAGGATAGCAAGCGCGTTGCCGTTATAATCTACGGCAAGCATACACAAAGCTCCGCCGCAAGAGATAATCGCCGTTAAAAAGGTTATAACCTTAACAAACAGTGGCGGATTTTTCAGTTTTTCCCAAAAATTGCTTGGTTTTTCTTTCATTCTGCTATATCCTTAAGCAAAACGGAAAAACTGCTGCCATTTCCGAGTTCGCTTTTAACGGAAATATCTCCGCCTAAAATATCTATTACGCGTTTAACCAAAGCAAGCCCTAATCCGTTACCATGAACGGAATGAGAAGAATCGCCTTGATAAAACTTTTCAAAAATTCTAGCGCCCGTTTCTTTTGACATACCTATGCCGGAATCGGTAACGGTTATTTCGGCGGCGCTTCCCTTCTTTTTCAAAGTTACCGATATAACTCCGCCCTCGTCGGTGAATTTTATCGCGTTAGAAATAAGGTTATTCCACACTAATCCGTTACCATGAACGGAATGAGAAGAATCGCCTTGATAAAACTTTTCAAAAATTCTAGCGCCCGTTTCTTTTGACATACCTATGCCGGAATCGGTAACGGTTATTTCGGCGGCGCTTCCCTTCTTTTTCAAAGTTACCGATATAACTCCGCCCTCGTCGGTGAATTTTATCGCGTTAGAAATAAGGTTATTCCACACTATTTCTAAAAGGCTTTTAACCGAAACCACGGTTATTTCGTCAAAATCGCATTCTAGCGTGAGTTTTTTGTTTTCTATAACGTTATCGAATTCTATAATAGATTCCGAAAGCGCTTCCGTAAGATTAAATCTCTCTTTTTTTTCTTGAATTTCTTGATTTTCAAGCTTGTTAAGCTTTAATATATTGGTTATAAGGTTAGTAATGCGTTTAGATGCGCTTATAAGCGTTTCGGAATATTTTTTCCGCGTTTCGGCGTCAAGCGAATCGTCTTTTAACAGCGCGGCATAACTTTGTATCACCGTAAGCGGCGTTTTTATTTCATGCGATACGTTAGAAATAAAATCCATTTTAAGTATTTCGGTTTTTTTAAGCTCTTCCGTCATCTTATTAAGATTATCCATAATAAGGTCGTATTGATTGTATTTAGAATATTCGTGCGTGACGTAAAGCTTCGTATCGAAATCGCCCGAAGCGATTCTTTCGGTGGCTTGCAATATTTTTTGAGTAGGTTTTTCTACCGTGTATTTGCGGCGAATTAAATCGACTATCACGCAAAGCGCCGATAAAACCAGAATCACCACCAAAATAAGCACGGCGATAAGAGCGTTGTTATCGGTACGCTTGCGAATATGCTCGTAAACCAATATCGCTATTTGCATAACGAATGCTATCAATATAAAAAACAGCACCGCGCCGACAAAACTGAATCCCGTATTTTTGTTTTTGTTTTTTTTCATTTCAGTACCGCCTTATAACCGAGTCCGTGAACGGTTAAAATTTCAAACCCGTCGCATAGTGCGGTTTTTTCGCGCAATTTTGCCATATAAACGTCTACCGTTCGGCTTGTTGCCGAAGAATCGAAATCCCAAAATTCGTTCATCAACGCGGAACGGGTAAAGGTTTTTTTAGGATAAGATAAAAGCTTAAACAGAATATCGAATTCTCTAACGGTAAGCGATATTTCCTCTCCGTTTACGGCGGCGGTTCTTTCCTCGCTATCCATAGTGAAGTTCCCCACCGAAATTTTCTTTTCCGCCTCTATTCCGGCGCGGCGCAAAATAGCTTTCACCGTCATAAGCATTACGTCCATATCGAACGGTTTAGTTACGTATTCGTCTATACCGATGTTGTATCCTAGCATTTTAGACGGTTTATCGTCTTTTGCCGTCATAAAGATAATCGGCGTAGCTTTATCCGACGATCTTACGCTTTCGGCAAGCTCGAAACCGTTCATTTTAGGCATCATTATATCAGTAAGCAACAAATCGAAGCTTGAATTTTCCGTTTTTTCTAAGGCTTCTAAGCCGTTAAACGCGGAGATTACGTCATATCCGGCGTTTCTTAAACTCGTAGAAACAAAACGGTTTAAGTCTGTATCGTCTTCTACAACCAATATTTTAACCATAGCTCTCCTTTATCGTATACGCTTTTTATACTTTATAAATATTTTATACCGTTTATTATAACGAATTGTTTGCAAAATGTTAAGGATTTGTAAAAGGAGAAGAAAAAATATTTTTTTATTTTTCTTTTACGAATAAAAATACGCTATAAGAGTAACGCTATTTACTCTCGTTTTTACCCTTAAAAAGGGGGTTTTGCGCGCAAAAAAACTTTTCGTCGTAAAAATTTATATTTTTTGCAAAAAACCTTTGAAAAACAGTTTACAAATTTAAATTATATATGTATAATTATGCAAAGTTGAGTAGCATAACCGCTTAACGGCAAATATATATGTTAGTATGGAGAAGAAAAAATGCCCGGTGATTACGTAAAATGTCCTAGATGTGACTTAAATTATATGAAAAAAGGCGAAGAATATTGCGACGTATGCAAAGCAGAACTGAAAAAAGGTCCTCAGCTTGTTTTTGCTATTGACGACGATTTGGATGACGAGGCTGTAGATCTTTGCCCCCGCTGCCACCACAATTATATCAAGCAAGGCGAAACCATGTGCGAAGAATGCCTTAAAGAATTAGAACGCGCCGAATCTCACGCCAACGAAGACGACGACGATTCTTGGAAGGAATTTATGGACGACGTTATCGACGAAGAAGAAGATGATGAAGAAATGCTTTCACTCGATAAACTCGCCAAAGAAGAAGGCGACGAGCTTTTCGACGACGAAGAAGAGGAAGATTTGGATAGAGAAGAATATAACGACGATGACGACTTTGAAGTCCCCGATATCGACGAAAGCGACTTTATGGACGACGAAGAGGAAGATGAAGAAGATGACGACGAAGAAGAGGACGATTACGACGAATAATTTTATTCGTACGCGTTTTTTCGCTTGCAGCGTATAAAAACAATTCGTACGGGTATAATTCGTATATGATTAAAAGTAACGGTTCTCTTTCTGAAGTAAAAAACATCATATCCGCAATGAGAGAAAAAAGCGTAGACGTAACGCTTAATCTCGGTAGAAACAAGTTCGTAAGTTTTACGGGTAAACTATCCGGCGTGTATCCGGCGTTGTTTACCGTTGCGCCCAACGATAAAACGTTTAAGGGCAAAACCTCTTATTCTTATTCGGAATATATGTGCGGCAAAGTTAAACTTAAAGAACGCGGAGAATAAAAAGTACGGCGAATGATTTTAAGCGAACCCGAAAGTTTATAATGATTTTTAGCTTTTTCGTTCTTTTATACCCTATTTTCTTATTTGAAATATTTAAGACGTATGCCAAAAAACGGCAATATTAAACGCGACGGAATATTCCGTCGCGTTTGTTTTACGATAATTTAACCTACGTTTATTAGTCGGCAAGTTTCTTTTCCGCTTGTTGGAAATAGTATTTATATTCTTGCGGAATCATATCTCTTACCGTTTCGTAAACCTCTTTACCCTCTTTATCGATAAGATTTTGTCTTACGTCTTTAGCCGTTTTGTAAGCCGCGGTAAGGTTAACTCTTTCGGTATCGGAAAGCTTGTCGTATTTGGTTACGTTTTTAAGAGCGTAATACTTATTGGCAAGATCTATTGCCTTTTTGCAATTTTCAAGCTTAGTAACGTAGCTTTCGCCTACGTGTTTTTTAACGGCTTCGGAAAGTCCGTCGTAAACCTTTTTGGCTTCTTCGTATTTTTCACAATATAATACACCATCTTTATCTTCGAACTCTAATTCGGATTCGATATCGTTTATCGCGGCTACAGCCTCGTTAGCTTTATCGGCATCCGTCATTTGTCCCATAAACGCAACGCCGTCTAAATAGAATAAATCGGCTTCGTCGTCATCGTCGGTATCTTCTTCTTTAATTTCGGCGGATAACTTTGCTACGTAAGTATAAAAGCTGCCGATAGTTGTGGTATCGCAATATAAAAGATATTCGTTTTCGGCAACGGTTATAACTTGCGGTTTATACCAAGAAGTATTTACCGTTCCGAGAGAAACTCTTTCTACGTTTGCTTCCGCGTCGGAAATTTTAATTCTAACTATATTGTTGTCGCTATTATAAAAGTAAATCGCGTCGTCATTTTTGAACAATATCGTGCTTAAGCTTTCGTTTGCGAGAACCACGGTCTTTCTTTCGTTTTTGCCGTTTGTCTTAAGTGACGTAACGAAAACCGTGTGCGTATCGCCGTCTATTGCGTAAACCTCGTCTAAGCTGACGATATAAGTGGTATCGGCAACAAGGTCGGTATTAACGATTTTCGCAGCGTCGGCAAAATCCTTAACGGATACGCCGTAACTCTCTTCTTTAGAAGCAACGTCTTTGCTTGTATAGAAAAGGTAACCCGCGTTTACGGACGTAAGAGTATAAGTCAAAGACTTTTCTTCGCCGTCGAGAATTCTCTTGCCCATAAAGGCAGAAGCTTCTTCGGCGCCGTCGCCCGCTTTATACGCGTATACGTAATTGTAGCTTGCGGTAGCTCTCGAATAACCGTTTTGATCTGCTTTGTCTTCATAATATTTTTCATTGTATACCGTTACGGTATAAACGAGCATAGCGCTTTCGGCATTGGCGTTATCCACGAATTTATAATCGCCGAGAGAAAGGTATTTTCCCGTATTGCCGACCTGAACGTCGGTTTCGGCGTCGGTCTTCGCGATGACTTCGGTTTTTTCCGTTTTAGAGGAATAAACTTTAAGCGAAGTGTTGCTCGTGTCGTAATAAGCGATATACACGCCGTCGGCAGTGCCGGCAATTCTATAAGAAACACTGAGCGAATTGTAGCTGAAAAGCTCTTGCGGTTTTTCGGTTCCGTCAATTTTGCTCTTCATAAACACTATTTCGTCGCTGGCAATCGCGCCGGAAGAATTTTTGTGCGTAGAAGGCGTTCCGTAATAAACGTAGTCGCCCTGAACGTAATAACCGGACGTATAATCACTCGCCGCGAAAAGCTTAGGAACGATTACCTTTGCTTTAGAATAATCACCCGAAGCGAAATCCGTATTCTTAATAGCCATAAGGCTGCCTTTTAAGGGCGAGCCGTAAGAATTGTCACCCGAACTCGTAGCCGCTCCGTTTATAAACAAAACGTAGTTTTCGGTCGTGCAAACAAAACCGCCTTGCTGCTTTACGTTGCCAAAGTTTGTAAACCCCGGCGCAGAAAAAGAGCCGTTACTTCCGCAAGCCGCAGCCATAACGCTGACAACGACTAGCATTGCAGATAATAAACCGATTAAAAATTTTTTCATAAAACCCCGATTTCTTCGGTAATTCCCGAAAGAATACCGAATATAATATTGTTATAAAACGTTTATATATACGCGCGCGATAAACACGCGCCGTAAATATGCTAAATAAAATACATCGCAAATAAGCATCGCTTTTGCCGATTTACGCAACGGCTTTTTATTAAGCGGCGCAACGCGCGGCACGTATAGAGAGAAGCTCTAAGCTAACTCTTTAACGATCTTACTTGTATATTATACCCCATATTTATTTGTTTTGCAATGATTTTTTTTGAATATTTAATTTTTTGTTTGCTCGGAGGTAGAAATTTTGGATAAATTCGGCATATTTAAGCTGTTAAGCTCTGTTTTAGGTTCTGCTACGACCGAAAATTCGACCTCGGAAGAAAATGACGAAAGCTTGACGAAGTCTTCGTCGGCAAAACCGCCGAAGACTAATCCGCCCGCCAAAGAAAAAAATCACGCGAAAACAACTGCGCCGATTCAATCGTCGATGCTGAGCGTTTTGCGCAACCACGACAATTTTATACGGCGAGTGCAAAAAAGAAACGAAGAGAAAAAATAGACGAAAAGCCGCCGCGAACGAGCGCGACGGCAATTTTGTAAATTTTCTCTCCCGAGAAGATTATCTCTTGGAGAACTGCGGAGCGCGTCTTGCTTTTTTCAAGCCGTACTTCTTTCTTTCCTTCATACGGGAATCTCTGGTTAAGAAGCCTTCTTTTTTAAGAGCCGCTCTAGAACCTTCTTCCGCAAGAAGAAGCGCGCGAGCTATGCCGTGGCGAATAGCGCCTGCCTGACCGGTATATCCGCCGCCCGTAACGTTAACGATAACGTCGTATTTAGCGGAAACCCCTAAGAGTTCTATCGGTTGACGAA
>CAZXOQ010000038.1:0-10635 GCA_964642415.1 uncultured Christensenella sp.
ACTTCCATATTATAGAATTTTACTTCTACGCCGTAAAGCAACGTATCATCGTTTGCCGTGCCTGGCGCAACGTTATCTAGCGCGTAAATCATTTCTATAATTCCGTCAAGTATACGTTTTGGCAATACCAAGCTTAAATCGCCGGGCGTTGCCGAAAGGGTTGGGGTAACGGTACATTCTTCTATACGTTTTACCGTACTTCTTCTGCCGCGGATAAGGTCGCCGAAACGTTGAATGATTACGCCGCCGCCTAACATATTTGAAAGCCTTGCAATACTTTCGGCATAGCCGTTGCTGTCTTTGAAAGGTTCTGAAAAGTGCTTTGAAACCAACAAAGCGAAGTTTGTGTTGTTGGTTTTAAGCGAGTCGTCTTCGTAACTATGCCCGTTAACGGTAACTATGCCGTTGGTGTTTTCGTTAACGACTATTCCGTGCGGATTCATACAAAACGTTCTTACGTTATCTTCAAATTTTTCCGTTCTGTAAACTATTTTGCTTTCGTAAAGCTCGTCTGTTAAATGAGAGAAAATTTCCGCGGGGATTTCAACTCTTACGCCTATGTCTACACGGTTAGATTTGGTTGGAATACCTAGCTTTTGACAAAGCGATTGAACCCAATTGCTGCCGCTTCTTCCGACGGAAACTATACAGTTTTTGCATAAGAATTCGCCGTTTTTCGCGATAACTCTGTAATTTTCGCCCTCTTGCTTTATGTCTATTACGGGAGTGTCGAAATACATTTCTACGCGGTCTTTAAGTTTTTCGCTAAGATTTTGAAGCACTACGTAGTTTTTATCCGTTCCGAGATGTCTTACTCTCGCGTCGAGAAGGTTAAGCTTGTTTTGCAAGCAAGTTTTTTTGAGGTGAGTGTTGGCGGTAGAATACATTTTTGTGCCGATACCGCCGTTTTCCATATTTATTACGTCAACGTATTCCATAAGGCTTATCGCTTCGCGTTTGCCTATGTGTTCGTGCAAACTGCCGCCGAACGCGTTGGTTATGTTGTATTTGCCGTCGGAAAAAGCGCCTGCGCCGCCAAAGCCGGACATTATCGAACAAGTTTTGCAATTTATGCAACTTTTTACTTTAACGCCGTCGATAGGGCATGCTCTTTTTTCTAGCGAGTGCCCTAAGTCAAACATCGCCACTTTAAGATTTTTATCCGATTTGGCTAATTCGTAAGCGGCGTAAATTCCGCCCGGACCTGCGCCTACGATTATAACGTCGTACATATATATTCCTCCGTAAAAGGTTTATCAAAATAAATTCCAATCGTTATTTTATCATATTTATAAAACTTTATCAAGCGTTTGACGTCTTGTTTTGTGCTTATAAGCTTGCTTTTAATTTTGCGATAGTGTAAAATATATTTAGGAGATACTATGAGAATTATACTTAATCCGGATGAGAAAATAGTAAAAGCCGTAAGAGAAGGTCTTAAAAATAAAAACGGATATTGCCCTTGCAGAATAGCCAAAACAGAAGATAACAAGTGCATTTGTAAAGAATTTCGCTCGCAAATCGAGGATCCCGATTTCGAGGGGTTTTGTCATTGCAAACTTTATTGCAAAATTAAAAGTTAGCTTTGCGTTAGATAAACAAATCGCGCCTTATTTTATTTGCCGATTGCAAAACAGTGCTAAAAAATAAAACCCGTTTTAATAAAATTTTACACTGCAAAACTATGCTAAATGCTTGACGAGCTTTTGTGTTTTTGCTATAATCTTTTTATAGTATTATAATTAATCGGTGTATTAGTCGGTTTTTATTTTTTTACGCCTAATAGATACGGGTAGTATCGATATAAGCGTTACCGAAAAGGAAAAACGTAATAGAGTTGCCCAGAAACGCTTTTTTATCGTCATTACAAAGAGCAAGGCAATATGGTAAGCTGTTTTTCTTTGTGTATTGTGGATGAGATTGCCGCGCGAAACTATTTTGCTCGCAATGATTGCCGTGCCGATTACAGGGGAATTAAGAGGGGAACGGAGTATAAATGAAAAATACCGAAATCAAAAAAGCAATGTTGGGGAGAATACCGCTTTATTTAGAATATCTCGCAACGACGCCGTCTGAAGAAGAAAACGTTTCGTCGGCGGAGATTGCTCGCGGACTCGGTCTTGGCGAGGTTCAGGTCAGAAAAGACCTCGGCGCGTTATCCGGCAGGGGTAGACCTAAAATCGGATATAATAAAGAAGACCTTAAGAAAAACCTTAAGGGATATATAGAAAGCGATTGCGGTTCGCACGTGATACTAGTCGGCGCGGGCAAGCTTGGTAAGGCTATTTTAGGTTACGGCGGTTTCGGCAAATTCGGGCTTGCAATAAGCGCGGCGTTCGATTCCGATGCCGATAAAACGGGCTTTACCGAAAGCGGCAAAAAGATTTTCCCGATAGAAAAATTGCCCGAATACTGCAAAAAGCACGACGTAAAGATCGGTATTATCACCGTTCCCGTGGGGGCGGCGCAACGCGTATGCGATTTGTTGGTAGATAGCGGCGTTAAGGTTATTTGGAATTTTGCGCCGATAAAGCTTAAGGTAGGCGACGGGGTTACCGTTCAGCAAGAAGATATGGCGTTATCACTAGCATATCTCAGCTTTAAAACGCAAAACATATAAAATATATAAATCACACGGAGGAGTTATGGGTTTTCGTATTGAAAAAGACACTATGGGCGAAATGCGCGTGCCTGACGACAAATATTGGGCGGCGCAGACTGAAAGAAGTTATGAGAATTTCAGAATCGGCACGGAGCTTATGCCGAGGGAGATTACTCATGCGTTCGGCATTTTAAAGAAAGCCGCGGCGATAGCCAATTTCAATCTCGGAAAGCTTCCGCAAGAAAAACTTGCGGCTATAAGCGCTGCTTGCGATGAGGTTATTTCCGGCAGCCTTAACGAGCATTTTCCGCTCGTAGTTTGGCAAACGGGTAGCGGCACGCAGTCTAATATGAATGCCAACGAAGTTATTGCAAACCGCGGCAACGAAATCGCGGGGGCAAAATTGCTTCATCCTAACGACGATATAAATAAAAGCCAAAGTTCTAACGATACCTTTCCTACGGCAATGCATATTGCCGCCGTGGTCGCGATAGAAGATAAACTTTTCCCCGCGATGGAAAAGCTTATAGAAACCTTTAAGCGCCTTGAAAAAGAGAACGAGGGTATAGTTAAAAGCGGCAGAACTCATTTGCAAGACGCCGTTCCCGTGGCTTTCTCTCAAGAAATCAGCGGTTGGAGAGTTATGATTGAAAACACCGAAGCGCAGCTAAAGGCTTCGCTTGACGGATTGAAAGAGTTAGCCTTAGGCGGCACTGCCGTCGGAACGGGGCTTAACGCACCCGAGGGCTTTGACGAAGAAGTCGCAAAACAAGTCAGCGCGCTTACGGGCAAACAATTTAAAACCGCGCCCAACAAATTCCACGCACTCACTTCTAAAGACGCTATAGTTTTTGCGCACGGCGCGATGAAGGCTCTTGCCGCAAACCTTATGAAGATAGCAAACGACGTGCGTTGGTTGGCTTCCGGTCCGAGGGACGGTTTGGGCGAAATATTCATTCCGGAAAACGAACCCGGTTCTTCTATTATGCCGGGCAAGGTCAATCCCACGCAATGCGAATCTATGACGATGGTTGCCGTTCAGGTAATGGCTAACGACGTTGCCGTCGGATTCGGTGCGTCGCAAGGCAACTTTGAATTGAACGTGTTTATGCCCGTTATTGCTTATAACTTTTTGCAATCGGCAAGATTGCTTGCAGACGGCATAGTTTCATTTGAAAAGAATTGCGTAACTGGTATAAAGGCAAATAAAGAAAAGATGGCTCATAACCTTCACAATTCGCTTATGCTTGTAACCGCGCTCAATCCGTATATCGGATACGAAAACGCGGCGAAAACCGCTAAAAAAGCGTATAAAGAAAATATTTCGCTAAAAGAAGCGTGCGTCGGCTTGGGCTTTTTAACTGCGGATAAGTTCGACGAGGTTTTCCATCCGGAAGAAATGGCTTATCCCCGTAAAAAATAATCTTTTACGATCGCAACGCTTATACGAGCGCTTTATCAGGAGAATATATACATCATGAAAATTTGTTATTATCCCGGCTGTACGCTTAAAACCAAGGCGAAAAAGCTTGACGAATACGCAAGAGCTTCCGCCGCCGTTTTGGGCGTAGAAATGGAAGAAATCGAAAATTGGCAGTGTTGCGGCGCTGTATATCCGACGGCTAAAGACGAAATCGCCACCAAGCTTTCCGCCGTTCGTACTCTCGAATACGCGAGAAATCACGGGGGTAAGCTTCTTACGTTGTGTTCGGCTTGCCATAACGTTATTAAGCGCGTTAATTCGGATATGCAAAACGACGACAATATAAGAACCAAGGTTAACAATTATTCGGCGTTCGACACGCCTTATAACGGAGAAACCGAGGTTATACATTATATCGAAATGCTTAAAAACGTAGTCGGCTTCGACGCGATAAAAAGCAAAGTGGTTAATCCGCTTAACAGAAAGGTCGGCGCTTATTACGGCTGCTTGTTGCTTCGTCCTTCTTCGGCGATGGCTTTCGACAATCCCGAAAACCCGACTATTATAGAAGATCTTATTACCGCTCTCGGCGGAACGCCCGTTAAATATCCGATGCGAAACGAGTGCTGCGGCGCTTACGTATCGCTTAAAAACGAAGAGCTTACCGCAAAAAGAAGAGAAGCTATAACCAAAAACGCAAAAAGCTTCGGCGCGGAAGAGATTGTGACGGCTTGTCCGCTATGCTTATACAATTTGCAAGGCAACGAGCAAGGCGTAAAAACGGTATACTTTACGGAGCTTCTCGCGGAAGCGTTAGGAGTGAAAGATGAATAAAATACAAACGCTTGAAAATATAAACCTTATCAGCGGAACAGACGCAAAAAAATGTATGAAATGCGGCAAATGTTCCGGTAGATGCCCCGCGTATCACGATATGGATATTAAACCGCATCAGTTTGTTTCTTACGTCGTATCGGGTAAGCTTGACAAGCTTTTAAACAGCAAGGCGATATTCAGCTGCCTTTCTTGCATGGCTTGTGTAGAACGCTGTCCGAGAGGGGTTGCCCCTCAAGGCGTGATAGAAGCGGTTAGGGATACGGTTATAAGAATGCAGGGTGCAAACGGTATGACGGCGGAAGAAATTCCTCCGATTGTAAACGAACTGATTCCGCAACAGCTACTTGTTTCGGCTTACAGAAAATACAACAAATGATTTAAGAGGTTAATTTATGCAGAGGATCGGAGTTTTTGTCTGCTGGTGCGGATCTAATATCGCCGCTACGGTAGACGTAGAAAGAGTTTCCGAACTGATAAAGGCAGAACCCAACGTGGTTTTTGCCGCTAACTATCAGTATATGTGTTCGGAAAACGGTCAACAGCTCATCAAAAAAGCAATCAAAGAGCATAATCTTAACGGTATAGTTATAGGTTCTTGTTCTCCGAGAATGCACGAGGCTACCTTCCGTAAAGCCGCGGCAGCCGCGGGGTTAAACCCGTATATGGTAGAAGTGGCAAATATCAGAGAGCAGTGCTCGTGGATTCATAAAGATAAAGAAGAAGCTACCGAAAAAGCGCTTATTCTTATTCGCACGGCGATAGCTAAGGTTAGACTTAACGCGCCGCTTACCGAAGGCGAAAGCCCCGTTATCAAACGCGCGCTCGTTATCGGCGGCGGTATAGCGGGTATTCAAGCCGCTCTCGATATAGCAGAAGCGGGTTATCCCGTAGATATCGTAGAAAAGAACGCTACAATCGGCGGAAGAATGAGTCAATTAGATAAAACATTCCCGACGCTTGACTGTTCCGCGTGTATTTTAACGCCCAAAATGGTTGATTGCTCGCAAAACGAGAAAATCGATATTTTATCCTATTCCGAAGTGGAAGCCGTAAGCGGTTTCGTCGGAAATTTTTCCGTTAAAATAAAAAGAAAGGCAAGATACGTTGACGAAACGAAATGTACCGGTTGCAAGGTTTGTATGGAAAAATGCCCCTCTAAAAAGGGTTTGAACGAATTTAATATGAACCTTAATAACAGAACCGCCATTTATATACCTTTCGCGCAGGCAATACCTAACGTTGCGGTTATAGATCCGGAACAGTGCCTTAAACTGAAAACGGGCAAATGCGGTATTTGTCAAAAATTCTGCGGTGCGGGCGCTATAAATTACGAGATGAAGGATGAATTTATAGAACGTCAATACGGCGCGATCGTAGTTGCAACGGGTTTCCGTCCGATAAATATAGACGCGTTTAACGAATACGGTTATTCCGACAATAAAGACGTTATAACCTCTTTAGAGTTAGAACGTTTGATGAACGCAGCAGGTCCTACAAACGGCACTCTTTTACGTCCGTCGGATCTTACGCATCCTAAGGTTATAACCTTTATTCAATGCGTAGGCTCGCGTGACGTATCGGGTTGCGGCAAACCATATTGTTCTAAGATATGCTGTATGTATACCGCAAAGCACGCAATGCTTATTCGCGAAAAGTATCCCGATACGGAGGTTCACGTTTTCTATATAGACGTTCGTACCCCCGGTAAGAATTACGACGAATTTTATCGCCGCGCGGTAGAGCAATACGGCGTCGATTATATCAAGGGTATGGTCGGCAAAGTTTATAACGAAAACGGCAAGCTTATGGTTCAAGGTTCGGATTTATTAAATAACGAACAAATAGTTATTCCGTCCGATTTGGTAGTTCTTGCAACTGCGATAGAACCCGAACCTTCCGTTAGAAAGATCGCAACGCTTTTAACCGCGAGCATAGATACAAACAACTTCCTTACCGAAGCGCATCCTAAACTTAAACCCGTAGAAAGTCCTACCGCAGGCGTTTACCTTGCCGGCGTATGTCAAGGACCTAAAGATATTCCGGAAACCGTTTCGCAAGCGTCCGCTTGCGCCGCTAAGGTTATAGGGTTGCTTGCAAAAGATCACTTAAAAACCAATCCTTGCGTAGCGCACAGCAACGAACAAATGTGTAACGGCTGCTCGCAATGCGCCAACGTTTGCGCTTACGGCGCGATTTCTTATGAAAACAAGGAATTCAGAATAGGCGGAGGCAAGACGGAAACGAGAAGAATAGCCGTTGTAAATCCGGCGGTATGTCAGGGCTGCGGTGCGTGTACCGTTACGTGTCCGTCCGGCGCGATGGACCTTTCGGGCTTCTCTACCAAACAAATAATGTCGGAGGTTGAAGCGATATGCAAGAGATAAAAAACGGAAATAAACAGTTTGTTCCCAACATTGTGGCGTTTTGCTGCAACTGGTGTTCTTACGCAGGTGCGGATTTAGCGGGTTCTTCAAGACTTGCGTATCCGGCAAACGTAAAGATTGTAAGAGTTCCTTGCTCGTGCAGGGTTAACCCGATGTTTATTCTTAAAGCTTTTCAGCGCGGAGCCGACGGAGTAATTCTTTGCGGCTGCCATCCCGGGGATTGCCACTACGTTACGGGCAATTATTATACGAGAAGAAGAATGGCTTTGCTTTTCAACTTTTTAGATTACCTCGGCATAGAACGCGGCAGAACGAGAGTTGAATGGGTTTCCGCTGCGGAAGGCGCTAAATTTTCTACCGTAATGAACGATTTTGTTAAAACGGTTACCGAACTTGGCGAGAATAAGCGGTTAGAAGACCTTAGGGTAAAGGAGAGCGACGATGAATAATCTTCAAAATCTTATGCTCGAAAAAGCTAAAGAATTGCTTTCGGGCGGTGAAATAAAAAGAATTATCGGATGGAAGAAAGGCGAGTTTTATCACGATCCTTCACCTGCAAGTTTTGAAACGGAAGAAAGCTTAAAAGACTTTGTTTACAACGATTTTTGCGGGGCAAATCTTTCTAAATATCTTATAGAGATAAATAAAAAAGAGGGCAAAACCGCAGTTTTTCTTAAGCCTTGCGATACTTACAGCTTTAACGAGCTTGTAAAAGAACACAGAATAGACAGAGAAAAGTTTTACGTTATCGGAACGGAATGTCACGGCAAACTAGATAACCGCAAGCTTTCCGCTCTCAGCATAGACGGCGTTACCGACGAGAGTTACGACGGCGATAAAGTTAAGCTTACAACCTTATACGGCGAAAAAACCGTTAGTAAGGGAGAGGCGATTTTAGAAAGATGCCTTACCTGCAAGGGCAAAAAGTTTATGGTTAGCGACGATACCGTCGTCGTTGACGATAGCGAAGATCCCGTTCTGGATAGATTTGCTAAAGTTGTAGAGATAGAAAATATGACCGCCGACCAACGCTTTAAGTTTTGGCAAGACCAGCTTTCAAAGTGCTTGCGTTGCAACGCGTGCAGAAACGTTTGTCCCGCTTGTTCGTGTGTAAAATGCGTGTTCGATAATCCGCAATCGGGCGTAGCGGCAAAGGCAAACGACGTCAGCTTTGAAGAAAAGCTTTTCCACGTGATTCGCGCTTTCCACGTTGCGGGTAGATGTACCGACTGCGGAGAATGTTCAAGAGTGTGCCCTCAAAGCATACCGTTGCACTTGCTTAACAGAAAATTCATAAAAGACGCCGATATGCTTTACGGCGAATTTAAAGCCGGCGAAACGGCGGAAGGCAAAACTCCGCTTACCTCTTTCACGACGGGCGACGTTGAACCCAATGCCGCGGCGGACGCGGTTATAAAGTAAGGCTGGTGATTATTATGATTAAAATTTCAAGAAATAAGTTGAACGACGTTTTTAAGATTATTTCCGATTCTCAAGAGTTGTTTTTGCCGATAAAAAAAGCGGGAGAAGTAAACTACGGAAAATACGAGAACGGAGTTGAAGTTTCGCTTGACACTCTTAAAACCGTAAAAAGCGCGAAAGACTTTTTCTTTCCGCAAAGCGAAACGATGATGAAGTTTAAGCTTAGCGGCAAAAACGTTGAAATAGACGATATAAGAAAAGAACCCGATCCGTTTGTCGTTTTCGGCGTGCGCGGTTGCGATTATAAGTCTTTTGCAATTTTAGACAACGTGTTTTTGCAAGAACCCGTCGATACGTTTTATAAGGCGAGAAGAGAAGCCGCCACTATCGTTACCCTTGCTTGCGGCAAGCCCGAAATCAGTTGTTTTTGCTCTAACTTCGGTATAGACGCTGCAGAACCTTCGGGCGACGCTACCGGTTGGCTTGACGAAAATAATCTTTATCTTAAAGCGAACACCGAAAAGGGCGAAAAACTTTTATCGCTTATAAATTCCGTTTCGGAACAAGCCGACGAAGCGAAAGTAGAAGAGCTTAAAAAACAAACGAGAGAAATTATAGAGAAGTTGCCTTACGCGCACCTAGATCTTTCGCGTTTTAAGCCTGAAAATCTTAACGAGTTATTTAATCTTCCCGATTGGAACGAGTTATCCGAAGCTTGCCTCGGTTGCGGAACTTGCACTTTCGTTTGCCCCACTTGCCAATGCTTCGATATAAGGGATTTCAAAACCAACAGCGGCGTAAACCGCTTCAGATGTTGGGATTCGTGTATGTATTCGGACTTTACGCAAATGGCAGCCGCAAACTCACGTACGACGCAAATGCAAAGATACCGTCAAAGATTTATGCATAAGCTTGTATACTATCCTTCTCAGTATGGCGGAACGTATTCTTGCGTCGGTTGCGGCAGATGCGTAAATAAATGTCCGCAACATTTAAATATCTTAAAGGTAATCAAGAAAATAGGGGGCAAGAATAATGACTAACGAAAATCTTATACCTAAAATAGGCGTTATAACCGATATCCGTAAAGACACGCCGGACGTAAAAACGTTCAGAGTTGTCGGAACGGACGGTAAAAAACTTTTTGAACACCTCCCCGGTCAATGCGCAATGGTTTCCGTTCCCGGAGTCGGCGAGTGTATGTTTTCAATAACATCTTCGCCCACGAATACCGAATTTATGGAATTTTCTATAAAAAAATGCGGTTGCGTTACGGAAGTGGTTCACTCTTTAGAAGTAGGTCAGCAAATCACCGTTCGCGGACCTTACGGTAAAAACTTTCCGGTAGAAGGCGACTTCAAGGGTAAAGACTTGTTGTTTATAGCCGGCGGTATCGGTCTTGCGCCACTTCGCAGCGTTATAAACTACGTTCGCCATTACAGAAAGAATTACGGCAAAGTCGTTATTGTTTACGGTTCTAGAAGCAAAGACGATTTGGTGGATATAGAAGAAATTAAAAACGAATGGATGAACGAACCCGACTTTGAAGTATATCTTACGATAGACAGACCTCAAGAAGGGTGGGACGGGCACGTAGGTTTCGTACCCGCGTACGTGAAGGAACTAGGGTTAGATCCTTCTATGACGGCGGTATTATGCGGTCCTCCGATAATGATAAAGTTCACCCTTCAGGGATTGTTAGAACTCGGTTTTGAAAAAGAAAGAGTATACACTACGTTAGAGCTTCGCATGAAATGCGGCATAGGCAAATGCGGTAGATGCAACGTCGGGGATAAGTTCGTTTGTAAAGACGGTCCCGTGTTCAGAATGGACGAGCTTGACGAGCTTCCGCCCGAATATTAAGCCAATAGGAGAATAAATATGGAAAATTTTGTTAACGTTTATTTTTTCGGTAAAAAATACAGCGTACCCGAAAGCCTTACTATTATGAAGGCTATGGAATACGC
>CAZXOQ010000039.1:0-10404 GCA_964642415.1 uncultured Christensenella sp.
GTATACCGCAAAAACACTTATGATTTTTATAAATGTCTTTACGTTGTGGCTTATCAACAAAACTTGCATTTTAAGCAGTTTTTTAAGGTAATAGAATTGATGGGCAAGCCTTGGGCAAAAGATTTAGTTCACGTCGCTTACGGAATGGTTAGCATGGAAAGCGGCTCTATGAGCACGCGTGAGGGCAAGGTCGTTTTGTTAGAAGACGTTATCGATAAAACGGTTGAAAAAGCTTATAAGGTTATAGAAGAAAAAAATCCGTCGCTTAAAAATAAAGAAAAAACCGCTCGCGCCGTCGGTACGGGCGCGGTAATATTCAGCGCTTTGTGCAATAATAAGATAAAAGATATCGTATTCAGTTACGACAGGGTTTTGTCTTTTGAAGGCGAAACGTGCCCCTATCTTCAGTATTCAATCGCAAGGTGCAACAGCGTATTGAACAAAAACGGCAAAAGCGATTCTTTTACCGTACCCGATATGAATGAAGACGAATATCAGGTTATAAACGTTCTCGGCAAATTCGGTGAAGCCGTGTCTTCCGCTTCCGAAAAATACGAGCCTTCTATCGTAACAAGATATGCTTTAGATCTTGCTTCGGCATTCAATAAGTTTTATATAAGCAGCAAAATCGCTTGCGAAGACGAAAATTTGCGAAACTTCCGCCTTGCGATAACCGAAGCCGTAAAGATTACGCTTACTAACGCGCTTACTCTTCTAGGAATAGAAACAGTGGAGGAAATGTAAATGAATAAAGCCGTGATTTTCGATCTTGACGGAACGCTAATCGATTCCGTTCCCGATATAGCGGACAATATAAACGCTATGCTAAGAAAATTCGGTTATCCGGAACTTACCGAAAGCGAGGTTAAAGCAAAGGTCGGGCACGGCGCTCGCAATCTGGTAAAAGATTGTATAGGCATTCCGCTAACCGACGAAGAACTTGATGAAAGACTGGCTTTCTATAATGAAAGATACACTCTTTCGGGCAGCCCCAAAACGCGTGTTTTCGACGGTGTGAAGGAAATGCTGTGCGAATTAAAAAAACGCGGTTTTAAGCTTGCGATATTAACTAATAAACCGCAAGAAACAACCGAAGTAGTGGTAAAAAATTATTTAAGCGATTTCGGTTTCGATAAAGTTGTAGGGCAAAGCGGAACGGTTAAATGTAAGCCGGATAAAAAGGCTACCGTTTCTATTCTAAATCAATTCGGCGTTCTTCCCGAGAACGCGTATTTCGTTGGCGACGGAGACGCCGACGTTTTGACCTCGATAAATTCCGGAACAAAATGCGTTGCCGTTTTGTGGGGATATTCTTCAAAGGAAAAACTTTCAAGTTTCGGCGCAACGGTTTTTGCCGAAAAACCGTCGGATTTGCTTGATATCATTATTTAGTTTCAGTGTATTAAAATTCATTCGCGATACGCGTAAAATAACTTTTCGAGAGGTGCTTTTTGCAAAAGATTTATAAAGCGGCGATAATCGGCGGCGGTGCTTCCGGTCTTATGTGCGCCGTAGAACTTTTAAGCGGTAAAGGGGCTTTTCGCGGGAGCGACGTTATAATTCTCGAAAGAAACGATCGGCTAGGTAAAAAGCTTGTTGCAACGGGCAACGGTCAAGGGAATTTTTCTAACTTAAATTTATCTCCTAACCATTATTACGGCGATTCTTCTTTTGCGGAAAGTTTTTTTATGAATTCCGACGTTGACGTTCCGCGGTATTTCTATAATATCGGTATTCCGTTAGAAGCCGATTCCGACGGGAAAATCTATCCGCTTTCAAAACAGGCTTCATCCGCTCTCGATTTAATCAGAGCTTTTCTTCAATCAAACAATTGCAATATAAACCTTTCCGTTTTAGTTAGAGAGGTGAAATTTTCCGACGGGGTTTTTAGCTTGTATGTTTCCGACGGGGCGGTCGTTTATGCCGAAAACGTAATTCTTGCGGCAGGCGGTTGCGCAGCCAAGCAATTCGGTACGGACGGATATTCTTATCGCATAGCAGAAAATTTCGGGCATACGAAAACAAAGCTTTCGCCCTCTCTCGTTCAAGTAAAAACCGAAACGGGTTCTATAAAAGGATTAAAAGGCATAAAAGAAAAAGCGGGGGTTACTCTTTTTGACGGTAACCGAAAAATCTCGTATTTCGTAGGCGACTTGCTTTTTACGGATTACGGAGTTTCGGGCAATTCGATTTTCGCTTTATCGGCACGTATAGATAATACACTTCGCAATCCGTATTTTGAAATAGACTTCATTCCGGAAAAAACGTTGAAGGAATTAACGGAATTGCTTGAATTTAGGGCAAGCAAACGTTATATCGGTAAAGAAGATGTTTTTACGGGTATAATCAATAAAAAAACGGGGCAGGCGATAATAAAGAACGCGCCCGACCGTTCGGTAGATACTCTTGCGCGCTTGGCAAAAGCGTTTAAGCTTAAAATTATCGGAACGCTCGGATTCGATTATGCTCAAGTTACCAAGGGCGGAATCGATACGAAAGACGTAAATCCTCGCACAATGGAAAGCAAATTACAAAAGGGCTTGTATCTTGTAGGCGAAATAGTCAACGTAGACGGCGATTGCGGCGGATATAATCTAGCGTTTGCCTTTTCTTCGGGTATCGTTGCCGCAAGGGCTGTGAAAGCCGATAATTAAAAATCATTAAAAAAAGTTGCAAATTTTTTCGGAGGTGTTCCCGTGCAAAAATTTAAATATCTTACCAAAGAAATGCTCGAAAGTCAGCATTTAGCCATAGTTAGAGAAATAGGAAGGGTTATCGGTGTAAAATCTCCCACAAGTAAAAATAAAAGCAAGCTGATAGAAGAAATTCTTGCAATACAAGCCGGTACGCTTTTACCGGATTTATCGACGTCCACAAAGGGAGCGCCTATAAAATACGAAATCGATATTTCTAATTTTTTAGCCGAGCCGGAAGACTTTATTCCGTATAAAGCGTACGTCGATAATTCTAAATTCGGATTGAAGTTTAACGATTCCGGAAAAAAGAAAAAAGAGCCGTTCCCTTATGACGACGATAGGTATTACGTTAATTTTCCTTTCCCCGCGGGAATGGGCTTAAACGGCAAACAAGCAGAACCTAAAGAAACCGTAGACGACAAAAACAAAACGTTTATCGTAGAGGGCGTTTTAGAACAACATATGTCCGGTTATGGGTTTTTAAGAGTAAATAATTACGAAAACTCTCGCGATGACGCTTACGTTTCAAATCAAAACATAAAAAAGTATAACTTGCGCCGCGGCGATAAGGTAAAAGCCGTCGTAAAAGCCGTTAGGGACGGTGATTCGGCTGCTTTACAAGAGGTTGTTTCTATAAACGATCTCGAACCGAAACTGTTTCTTAAAAGAAATAATTTCGACGATTTAACCCCGTATTATCCGACGGAACGCATAAAACTCGAACGCGTCGATAACGAAGAAGACGTTGCAATCAGATGCATAGACCTTTTTGCGCCTATCGGTATGGGGCAAAGGGGATTGATAGTAGCACCGCCTAAAACAGGCAAAACCACCCTTCTAAAAAAGATAGCGCAATCAATAGAGCAAAATTACAAAAATATTAAACTGATTATTTTGCTTATAGACGAACGTCCCGAAGAGGTTACCGATATAATGCGCAGCGTATCGGGCGAAGTTGTTTTTTCTACTTTCGACGAATGTGCCGAGCATCACGTCAGAGCCGCCGAACTTGTTGTAAACAGAGCCAAAAGATTGGTAGAAGTCGGTCAGAACGTAGTTATCTTGATGGATTCTATAACTCGCCTTGCGCGCGCTTATAACAATACGATAGAGTCGTCCGGCAAAATTCTTTCGGGCGGACTAGATCCCGCTGCTCTTCAAGGACCGAAAAGATTTTTCGGCGCGGCTAGAAATATAGAAAACGGCGGAAGCCTTACGATTTTATCAACCGCGCTTATAGATACGGGTAGCCGAATGGACGACGTGATTTACGAGGAATTTAAGGGAACGGGAAATATGGAAATACATTTATCCCGCGAATTATCCGAAAAACGTATTTTCCCCGCAATCGACCTTTATAAATCGGGAACGAGAAAAGACGAATTGCTTTTAACCGAAAAAGAACTTTCAACCGTTTATAAATTGCGCAAATTTTTATTGGAACAAAGCAACGCTACGGATACTTTGATAGAAATGATGAAAAAAGCAAAGAGCAACGAGGATCTTGCAAATAAAATAGACGTTTGGATGAAACTGTATCAATGAAATCTCCGAGAAACAAAACGATAGATTTTACCGTAGAAGAGGGTAAAAAATATCTCGATAGATGCGTGCCCGTCGATTTATACGACGGCAAAATGCAAAACGTAACCGTTTTAGGTGACGCATTCGCCGCGTTAGATAAAATGCAGGATTGTTCCGTGGATTTGCTTATAACCGATCCGCCTTACGATTTAGATAAAGACTTCGGCGGATTCGCATTCAAAAAAATGGGGTTTGAAAAATACGCCGAATATACGCAGCAATGGATTGATAAAGTAAAGTCAAAACTTAGGCCCAACGCAAGCGTTTACGTTTGTTCCGATTGGAGAAGTTCAGTCGCCCTCGCACCCGTCTTAGATAAGAATTTTATCTTGAGAAACCGCATAACGTGGGAACGCGAAAAAGGCAGAGGGGCTAAAGCTAATTGGAAAAACTCTATGGAAGATATTTTCTTTGCAACGGTAAGCGACGATTATTATTTCAATCTTGACGCCGTAAAACAGCTAAAAAGGGTTATCGCGCCGTATATGGCTGACGGAAAACCCAAGGATTGGTTTGAAACGCCCGAGGGAAAGTTCAGACTGACTTGTCCTTCAAATTTTTGGAACGACGTATCCGTTCCGTATTGGTCTATGCCGGAAAATACCGCGCATCCCACGCAAAAACCCGAAAAACTGATTGCTAAACTTATGCTTGCCTCGTCAAAAGAAAACGACGTTGTATTAGATATTTTTTCGGGCAGCGGAACGACGGGCGTGGTCGCAAAAAAGCTCGGAAGAAAATATATAGATATTGAAAAAAATCCACGATATTGCGCGTGGGCGGAATATCGGTTAGAAAATGCCGAAACGGATAAAAAGATTCAAGGGGTAGAAAACGGTAATTTTTTGACGCGTAATCTCAATTCCTTAAAAATAGACAAATAATTTATACGCTTTTTATATGTAGCGATGGACAAATACGAATAAATATTGTATAATCATAAATAAGAATTTAACAGGAGAAGAATAATGGAAAAATCGGTTTACAAAAGAGTTATCGTAAAGCTTTCCGGCGAAGCTCTTGCAGGCGAAAAGGGGAACGGAATAGACGAACGTACTTTAAGCGGCGTTATAGATCAGCTTATAGCGATTCATAAGCTTGGCGTTCAAGTCGGAATAATCGTTGGCGGCGGCAATTTTTGGCGCGGCAGACAAGGAACTGAAATGGATAGGTCTACCGCGGATCATATGGGAATGTTGGCTACGGTTATTAATGCCCTTGCGATACAAGACGCGTTAGAAAGAAAAGGCGTTCCCACTCGCGTTCAAACGGCGCTGACGATAACGCGCGTTGCCGAGCCGTATATACTTAGAAAGGCGCTTTCGCATCTTAACAAGGGCAGAATCGTTATTTTCGCGTGCGGCACGGGTAATCCGTATTTTACAACCGATACGGCTGCGGCGCTGAGGGCGGCGGAAATTAACGCGGAAGTATTGCTTCTTGCCAAAAACGTTGACGGAATATACGATTCCGATCCGAAGGTCAATCCGAATGCCAAAAAGCTTGACACCGTTTCTTATAAAGATTATATTGCTAAAGGCTTACGCGCAATGGATACCACGGCGATTACTATTTGTATGGAAAATAAGATCCCCGTTCTTGCATTCGGCTTGTTTGAAAAAGACGCGCTTCATCGCGTAGTTACCGGTGAAAAAATCGGTACGTTAATAAAATAACGGTTTATACTAAAAAACTTAACGATATAAGGAGAAAAATTATGGCAATCGAAAACGAAAGATTTGAAGAATTAACAATGGGGATAATGGAAAAAACGGAAAAAACCCTATCCGTTCTTAATTCGGAATACGTATCAATCAGAGCAGGCAGGGCAAATCCGCATATACTAGATAAAGTATTGGTTGATTATTACGGAACACCCACACCCATAAATCAAGTGGGCAATTTATCGGTAACGGAGGGTAGATGTCTTGTTATAGCCCCGTGGGACGCTTCTATGCTTAAAGTGATAGAAAAACAGCTTCTTGTCGAAAATATCGGAATAACCCCGTCAAACGACGGCAAGGTTATCAGACTTGTTTTCCCGATGCTTACGGAAGAAAGAAGAAAAGAACTCGTTAAGCAAGTCAAAAAAATGGCTGAAGATTCTAAGGTCGCAACCAGAAACATCAGACGCGACGCTATGGACGTTCTTAAGAAAATGAAAAACGATAAAGAACTTTCCGAAGACGAGCACGCTGTTTGCGAAAAAGACGTAGATAAACTTATTTCGGAAACGATTGATAAAATCGATAAGCTTTGCACCGAAAAAGAAAAAGATATAATGACGGTTTGATTCCGATGAGCGATAGTCAAAAAAAAATACCTGCTCATATCGGTATTATTATGGACGGCAACGGTCGATGGGCGACGGCGAGAAAAAAGCCTCGCTCTTTCGGTCACCGCGCCGGCTCGGATAACGTTGACAGAATTGTTACGCATGCTTTTGAATCGGGGGTTAAAGTCGTATCTCTTTACGCTTTTTCTTCCGAAAATTGGTCGCGTCCGCAAAAAGAAGTAGACGAGCTGATGCGCCTTTTAGAAAAGTATTTTAAGAAATTTATCAACAAACTTTTGGATAAAAACGTTAGACTTTGCGTAATGGGTGACGTTTCGGTGTTATCCGACAAATTAAAAACCGTTATAAGCGAGGGGATAACTCGATCGGAAAAGAATAACGGTTTTATTTTAAATATCGGCTTAAACTACGGCGGAAGACAAGAAATTGCCCGTGCCGTTAAAGAAATGGTCGAATCAAAAGAGGAAATATCCGTAGAAAATATTTCTAAGCATCTTTACACTAATTCTTTCGGCGATCCGGATTTGATAATAAGAACGGGCGGAGAGATTAGATTGTCTAATTTTATGCTTTTTCAATGTGCTTATTCCGAACTGTATTTTACCGACGTTTTGTGGCCCGATTTTGACGAAAAAGAGCTTGATAAGGCTATTTTGGAATTTGGAGAAAGACACCGTCGTTTCGGCGGAATTTGATTATAGGAGAACAGATAATGAAAACGAGATCCATATCTAGCGTAGCATTCGTTGTTATTGTGGTTGGATTTTTTTTGTTAAGAGAATTTGTCGCCGCGCCGCTTTTTAATATTTTGACCGGTTTTTTTATTGCTATGTCAACGTTCGAGCTTGCTCGCGCGTTAAAAGACTTTTCGGTTAAGGGCAATTTTGTTGCGGCAACCGTTTACGGCATTGTTTTTACCCCTTTATACGCCATTTTGCGTTACGCGGTTAAAACGGATTACGCTTGGCTTTTTATGCTTGCAATCGCTTTTATTGCCGTTATATATTCAGTTATTGCATGCGCTGCGGTAAAAGATTTTAAAAAATTCGCTCCGACGTTTTTGCCGTACGTTTATCCCGCGCTTTTGATGTTTACGTTGCTGTTGGCAAACGATTTAGGCGAACCGAAAGGTTTTCTTGCCGTGCTTATGATATTCGTAATTTCACCGTGCGCCGACAGTCTTGCCTATCTTGTCGGAATGGTTTATAATAAAATCAGAAAAGGTCAAGCAAAAAAATTATGTCCTAAATTAAGTCCCAAAAAAACTTGGGCGGGGGCGATAGGCGGCGTTATCGGCGGCGTTGCCGGCGCGCTTTTGGTTTGTCTTATTTTTAACGGTAAAGTGGTTGAAATACAAAATTCCCTTGCGGATTCCGCAAGATTCGCTTATCCTTATTTGCACTTTGCTTTTATGGGATTATTCGGCGCTGTTCTTACCGAAATAGGCGATTTGTTTGAAAGCTTTATCAAGCGCCGCGTAGGCATAAAAGATATGGGAAAAATAATGCCGGGGCACGGCGGTATAATGGACCGTATTGACGGAATGAGTTTTGCAAGCATTGCCGTTTATTTTTGGTTTTTGCTTATTTGATAAACTGAGAAGGAGAATTTATGAAGAAAATAGCGTTGATAGGAAGCACCGGTTCTATCGGGGGTCAAACGTTAAACGTTGTAAGAAGGTTTCCGCAAGAATTTAAAATCGTATCGCTTGCCGCGGGTTATAATTCGGGATTGTTTTTAAGACAGGTTGAAGAGTTTAAGCCTTCCGTAGCAACGCTTGCAACCGAGGTCAATTCGGCTTACGTTGCGCCGAAGGGAACTTCTCTTTTTACGGGTGAAAACGCTTTCACAAACGCTATAATAAACGAAGCGGATATAGTTGTTATCTCATTGGTAGGTTTTCAAGGGATAATTGCGGTTCTCGATGCGATCGAAAAGGGCAAAAACATCGCTTTGGCAAATAAAGAGAGTTTGGTGGTCGGCGGCGAGCTTGTTATGCAAAAAGCAAAAGAAAAGGGAATTAGCATTGTCCCGATAGACAGCGAACACTCTGCGATTTGGCAAGCTCTCGGCTTCGATTTTGAAAAGGAATTTAACAGAATTATTTTAACCGCTTCGGGCGGCACTTTTAGAGATTTATCCGGCAAAGAATTATCTCGGGTTACGGCTAAAGACGCGTTAAAACACCCGAATTGGAAAATGGGTGAAAAAATCACCGTCGACTGTGCAACTTTAATCAATAAAGCGTTTGAAGTTGCCGAAGCAAAATGGTTATATAATACTTCGTTCGATAAAATTGACGTTATAATTCACAGAGAAAGTATCATACACTCTATGGTAGAGTATGCTGATCACTCTGTAATCGCGCAAATGAGTTATCCCGATATGGAAATGCCAATTCAAATTGCGCTTTCCTATCCGAAAAGGATAAAAAACAACCTAAAAGGACTAAATTTTGCCGAAATACGCAAGCTAACGTTCGATAAAGTAGATCGCGAGCGCTTTCCGTGCTTCGATCTTGCCGTCAACGCAATAAAAAAGGGCGGCGGGTATCCCGCGGTCTTAAACGGGGCAAACGAAGCCGCCGTCAAGCTTTTTTTGTGTGATAAAATCGGTTTTAAAGATATTTATAGCTGTATATACGGCGCGCTTGAATCGTTTAACGGTAACCGTGACGTGCAATTCGAAGCGCTGAAAGAAGCTAACGATTTCGGCTTCAATTACGTAAAAACAAAATTCGGAGAGTAATGAATTATTTATTTTTAGCGTCATTTGCTGACGTAGCGCAATACGTTTTATACGTTTTATTAGCGGTACTCGTTTTGCTTGTTATGATTACGGTTCACGAGTTAGGGCATTTTATTTCGGGTAAAGTTTTGGGCTTCGGAATAGAGGAATTTTCTATCGGGTTCGGACCTAAGATTATCGGAAAAAGCAAAGCTAACGGCGAAAAATTTTCTTTAAGGGCAATCCCTCTAGGAGGGTTTTGCGCTTTTAAAGGGGAAGATTCCGAAGACAACGATCCTTCCGCTTTTAATAATAGAAAGCCTTGGCAAAGAATTATCGTATTGATTTCAGGCGCGTTGATGAACTATTTTCTCGCGCTGATAGCAATTATGCTGATGTTCGGCATATACGGTAATTCCGCGCTTATGGTGTACGAGGTTTCTACGGATTATTCTTATAACAGAGAATACTCTTTTGAAGAGCGTGACGTTATTATATCCGTAGAAGGCAAAGACGTATACCTTGTTACCGATTTGATGAACGTTTTATCGGGGAAAAAATCGGGCGAAAAAGTTGAATTCGGTGTATACCGCGGCGGAAAGTTTTGCGATATAACGGTAGAACTTAAAGCGGACGCTGAATTTGAAAATCTTGAAGATTCCGAAACGCTTTGCTCTGTTCTCGGTGTTTATTACGGACAAAACGCCGACGGCGCGGCGGAAACCGGTTTTAGAACAACGGGAATAAAATTCGGTTTTTTCAAGACGATAGGCAGGTCTTTTAGATATTCGTTTAAGCTTGCAAGTTCGATTTTTACGGTGTTTCATCAACTTTTTACAGGTAGTTTGGGTATCGGTTCGCTAGGCGGAACAGTTACTACCATTTCTGTAACTGCAAACGCGATAAAAACGGGTGGGCTTTGGAGTTTGCTTAATATTTCAGCCTTTATCGGCGTAAACTTAGCGGTTTTTAATTTGCTTCCCTTTCCGGCGTTAGACGGTTCGAGAGTGGTTTTTGTTTTAATCGAATGGATAAGAAGAAAACCGCTTAACAGAAGAGTTGAAAGTTTAATTCATACGGTAGGCTTGCTGATTATCGTGC
>CAZXOQ010000040.1:0-10226 GCA_964642415.1 uncultured Christensenella sp.
TAAAATGCGGTCAAGTCTAACATCACGTGTTCGTGTGTTGTTGTTACCCCTAATTGAGTTTTAGAAATTTCGCCCGTAACGCTGTTTACGTACATAATATTTCTCCTTTTCGATTTTTAATCGATTATCGTTTGTAATTTGATTTTAGCACTATTTTTTTCTTAAAAAAAGCAAAAAAAAGCTTGTAAATAAAGTGGGCTATTTTACACAAATTCTTTAACAATTTTATTATAACTTTAAGTCAAAACTTTATGGTATCGTTAAAATATAGAATAATTGAAAGGAGAGGGCAAAATGAAAACGGATAGTTTAGGTAACGTTTTTTACGATATTTGCCATCCTAAAGTATTTGAAAAAAATTTTGAAAAGACGAAATCTGCTTCGGTTTTTTCTCGGTTAAAAGAGAAGGACGATGAGATAAGTATAAAAGGGATAAAATTTGACGCAAAAGAATTTGCTGAGGATATATATCTGAAAACGGTTTTTGATGACTTAGAACTTTTTTTGACCGAAAACGGTATTTCTAAAAACGGATATCCGATAACGATAAAAATAAATAAGGGATTTGTAAAAGAAGAATACGAAATTAAAATCGAAAAAAACGGGGCGTCGATTACGGTTGGTGAACGAGAGGGATTGCGCCGAGCGATAATAAAGATAGAAGATATGCTTTTATCTAACGGCGGTAATTTGAAAATCGGCGTATACCACTGCAAATACGTTTTAGAGCGTAGAATATCTCGCTGTTTTTTTTCTCCTATAAACCGTTCGCCCAATTATATTGACGAATTATACGACGATAACGACTATTACCCTCACGGTTTTTTGAACAGACTGATGCATGACGGAATAAATGCAGTTTGGATAAGTTCAGAGTTTAGGTCTTTGATAGAATCACCCTATATAACGGAGTTCGGAGAGGGGCGCGAAAAGCGCGTAAAAAAATTAAAAGGCGTGATAGAGCGTTGTGCGCTTTACGGGATAGAGGTTTTTTTGTTTATGATAGAACCTATGTCGCTTTACGAACCTGCCGTATTACATAAGTATCCCGATATCTATAAAAAATATCCTCAAGCGCACGGCAATAACGGTGGCGGACCAATTGCGTTTTGCACGTATAGCGAATTTGGAGAAAAATATCTTGCCGACAGCGTTGAAAGGGTTTTTACCGACGTTTCGGAGATTGCCGGTATTATTAGTATAACCTATGGCGAAAGGGTAACTTCTTGCGCTAATACTTGGGGCGATGCAAACGGAGAGTGGTATAACAATTGTCCGTATTGCAAAGATAAATCTCTTTCAGAGATTGTTGCGCATACCGTAGATATCATTGTTAAAAGTATGAAAAAGGTAAAACCCGACGCCGAGTTTATAAGTTGGACTTACGCACATCGGGGAAAACCTCTTAACGTTATAGACGAATACGTTGAGAAAGTCCCGAAAGAAGCGATATTAATGCAAAACTTCGAGGATGACGGGAGAGTTTTTCAGTTGGAGAAAAAACGGTTTGCTTTAGATTATTATCTATGCTATGCAGGACCTTCCGATATGTTTACGTTTACGGCGAAACTTGCTAACGATAGAGAGAAAAAACTGTATGCTAAAATGCAAATATGTTGTTCTCACGAACTTGCCTCTATGCCGTATATCCCCGTACCGGGGTTGATTTACGATAAGATTACCCGTGCTAAAAGTTTAGGTGTTAAAGGGGTTATGGAAAGTTGGTATTTCGGGAATTATCCGTGTTTTATGAGTAAAGCGGTGGATATTCTCGGAACGGAAACCGATTATGCTGATAAAAACGACTTTCTATTTAGTCTTGCAAGGCTTTATTATCAGCCGAAAAATATAGACATTGCGGTAAAGGCTTGGCAATTATTTGAAAAAGCTTACCGTAAGTATCCCATAAACGTAATGTTTAACTATTACGGACCAATGCATGACGGCGTGGTGTGGGAATTGTCGCTTATTCCTAAAAACAAATCTTTACCAAGAAGTTGGCAATTGCAAGATGAACCCGTCGGTGATAGGATAGGCGAGTGCTTGTTTTTGGGGCACTCTTTAGAAGAAGCGGAATTGCTGATTGGTGAGTTAAATAAAGATTGGCAACGCGGCGTTTCGGTGCTTTCCGAGATGGAAGATCCGACCGAACGGGAGTCGGAGCAGTTAGCCGTAGCTAGAGCTTTGGAGATTTTATTTAAAAGCGGACTGAATATTCTAAAGTTTTACCGTTTAAGAGATTATCTTGGTTATGAAAAGGGCGATTCTATGGAAATACTATCGGAAATGAAAAAAATCGTATTATCCGAAATAGAAAATTCCGAAGAGATTATTCCGCTGTGTCAAAAATACAACACATTCGGGTATCATTCCGAAGCCGAAGGGTATAAATTTACACCTGAACGGATAGAAAAAAGAAACGAATCACTAAAAAAACTCTTAAACGTTGAATTTGCAAAAACCGAAGCGCGTATCAAAAAAGGACTTAGTCCTTTAGCCTTTTATACGGGAGAGGAAATACAATCCGTATGTTATACCGTAGGCAGGAACGGTTTAGAATCTGCCGTGTGGCAAGATTTTAATAATTCCGTAGCAAAATTTAGGGTTTGCGAAAATAAAAAAGAAATCTTGATAGAATTATATTCTGATAAAAAGACGGGATTTTTTATGAGCAGCGAATTTAGGTTGACTTTTCCTGAACCAACGTTGGTTATTTCTTCGGACGGGAAAATCTCTTTGCATAGAGATGCCAAAACGCATCAATCTGCTTTAGAAGAAAATGCAATCGAATATTTATCGGCGTTCGATTGCGAACGTGTCGGTAAAGAAGAAAATACTCATTTGATAGTTAGAATAAATAAAGAAAAAAGCAAGTTTATACGTTTTCCTTATAAAATGATGCTCAGAGCGACTGTCGGAGGGGATTGGATTATTGACGAAAACCCCGTAAGAACTTTAGGGAAAAGCACGATATCAGCGGGTGATTTCGGATGGTTGAAATGATCGGCAATTAGCCGTATTGTTAAAATATATTATAGGAGATTTTGGAAAAATGAAAAAATTTATAGCGATGTTTTTATGCATTATAACAGCACTGTTTACCGTTTCGTGCGGTACTCCTGCCGGCGTGATAAAAGACGGCAAGACCGTTAACGTAATGATGGTTAGTAGCGGTTGGGGTCGAAAATGGATTGACGACATAGCCGAAGCGTTTAACGAGTTGTATAAAGAAGATGGGTATAAAATCAATATTTTAGAACCTAGAACTTCCTTTTACGGAGCTTCTGCGCTTTCAGAAATGCGTTTAGGTAATGAATCGGGTTACGATATCGTTATAACGTCAGGGGTGACGGTTCAAGCGGCTACAAACGAAGACTTTGGTACGTGTGTAGAATCCCTAACCGATATTTACCAATCGGGCGCGATAAACTTTGACGGCAGCGTAGACGACGTTTTGCTTGCGGATAAATATGCTAAATCACAAGAATGGTACTTAAAAAAGGGATCTGAATATTACGGTTTTCCGTATACAAATTCTATAAGAGGATTAGTTGTAAACAAAAAAGTTCTCGCTAAATACGGCATAAACAATCTTCCCGTAACTACGGACGAGTTGTTTGAAATGTATGATATCATAAATAACGGCGTGAACGGTGTAAAAGGAATGTCGCCCGCGGTTTGGGCTGGAAATAATGCTTACGGTTACGCTTCTCCCGTATTGTATATAGGTTTAGCGCAACTTTTGGGCGTGGAAGAATACGATAAGTATATGAAAATGGATTATTTGCTTGATTCCGACGGAAAAATCGCAGCCGACGGGTATAAAATGGTTGAAAATTCCGCAATAAAAACCGTGTTAGAATCATTGATCCATCAATTTGATCCCGTATATAGCGTTAAGGGATCTACTACGCAAAAACACGATCAGGCTCACGCGCAAATATTAACGGGAAAGGCTGCGTTTATGCATGACGGTAATTATTTTTTTAACGAAGCCAGTGCTAACTTTTCCGCATATCTTCAAGATTTGACGATAGTTCCTATTCCCATTATTTCGCAGTTGGGTGTTCAGCTAAAACTTGACGGTACAGGCGATGACGCAAAAAAATGCGACGAGATTTTAAGTTATATGAGCAGTCTTGTTGATAACGGTAAAACCGCTGAAGAAATAAAGGACGCCGTAAACGCCGAGTTTAGCGGGATAACGGTTACCGACGAGCAAGCCGAAAGGGTATTTGAAGCTCGCAATGTCGGATATGATAATTACACTATGGGGTATATCGTTAAAGATTCTCCCGTAAAAGATATAGCAAAGCTCTTTTTAAGAATGCTTGCTAGCAAAGACGCCGCCGACATTTATTCTAAATACGGAATGCTTCATATATTTGAAAGCGCGTCTAAAGAGAATAAATACGAATTTATTTCTAATGCTGAAAAAATCAATTCTAGGATATCTTATTGCGCGGATTTTTCTTTCTACACGGACTCGGTAAGAGCAAAAACAAATTTGAACGTGATTGCACCGTATAACGCGATGCTTCCGGTAACGCTTGCCGAAGAAATCGGAATAGAAAGCGTTGACCGTAGAAATTACGAGTTACTTGCCGCAAGCTCGCATCAAAAGGTAATCGAATATTTCAGAGAGAATTGGTCGTCTTTAATGAAACAAGGAGGGTATTCTCTTGCAAGCTGAAAAGATTGATTTTAAATCAAAAATTAAAAAGAAATATAATTTTCAAGATAGGGATGCTTTTGGTTTTTGTTATTTGATGTTATTGCTTCCCGTGATAACGCTATTGGTCTTTTGGTTATACATTAATCTCGATTCTATTTTGATAGCGTTTAAAGATGCGAACGGAAAAATTACGTTCGATAATTTTAAGATGGTATGGCAAGGCTTCGTAGATAAAGATATTTACGGTTGGAGCTTAAAAGCTACTTTAGGCAGAACAGTTTTAATGTGGTTTTTGATTTCCGTAGTAGGCTTAGTTCCTTCGATGTTTTCTTCTTACGTGCTATATAGAAAAATCCCCGGAGCGTTTGTGTTTAGACTTGTATTCGTTATACCTATGGTCCTATCAGGGCTGATTTGGACGATGGTAATGAAGTATTTAGTAGGGCTAGATGGACCCGTAATGTCTTTGTTGAGTGCGTTAGGTGTTAATTTGCCCGAAGAGGTGTTTTATAACGGATTGCTTGGTTGTAGTCAAACGGCTTTTGCCACTATCGTTATCATAACCCTTGTACCTACCTTTATAGGGTTTAACATAGTAACGACGGGCGCTTTTACGAGAATTCCTACGGATTTATTCGAGGTTGGAAAAATAGAAGGTATAGGATTTATAAAGGAATTTTTCAAGATTGCAGTTCCGCTTATTTGGCCCACGTTGGTTATTACCGTAATAAGCAGTCTTTCAGGTATTTTTTCATACGAAGGCGGCGTGTTTTTATACACTATGGGTACTTACGATACTCAAACTATGGGATTTTATCTTTACTATTTGGTGTTTTTAATTGCAGGTAATGCCGACGCTCAAACCCCGTTTTATGGTTACGCATCCGCGGTCGGTTTAACGCTGACGCTTATGACTATTCCCATAGTTTTATTCGGCAAAATCGTATTGGAAAGAGCTGTAGAAACGGTGGAATACTGAGGTGGAATGATGAAACTTGTAAGAAAAAAAATAAACAGAATTAAACAAGATAAAGGTCAAACAATAGTTTTTACAGTATATTTTATTTTGTTTGTCGTGTTTTCGTTCGCATACATTTATCCGTTGTTTTGGTGTTTTATCAATTCGCTAAAATCACCGATGGAATATTTTGAAAACGCCAACGCGCTGCCTTCTTCGTGGAATATTCTTATTTATAGAGAAATTTTTAAATCGTTTAAGATAGGTTCAAGCGGGTTTTGGAGTATGACGTGGAATTCTGTTTGGCAGGCGTTCGGCGGTCAAGGCTTAAATGTTTTGGCAAGTCTTTTCGTTGCATATCCGCTTGCAAGATACGAATTCCCCGGCAAAAAATTCTTTTATTGGATTATTATATTTAAAATTACCATACCTATAATCGGCGCGGGCGCTGCGGCGTATAAGTTTTATAGGGCGTTGGGAATGATAAACAATCCGTTAATGTTTATGATTACTTATTTTAACGGTTTTGATTTTGCGGCGCTTATTATGTACGGCTATTTTAAGAATATCAGCAAAGAATACAGCGAAGCCGCGTTTATTGACGGGGCAACTAAAATGCAAACGATGCTTTTTGTGGTAATGCCTCAGGCATTTCCGTGCGTGCTTGCTCTTTATATAAGTAACGTTATGAAATATTGGAACGTATACAGTACGTCGCAAATTTATTTGCCGAAATATCCGAATTTAGCGCTTGGAATATACGAGTTTGAAAAAAGCGCGCTATTTGCTGAAAACGGCACGTCAAAATTTTTCGGTTCGATTATTTTGTCTAGCTTAGTTCCTATGATTTTGTTCGGATTAGGTCAAAAAACAATGCTTGAAAATATGTCCGTAGGCGGACTTAAAGGTTAACACCGTAAGGAGAAAATATGAAAATAAAAAGAAAAGTGATGGTTATCGTTCTGTCACTATTGGCAGTAATTAGCGTATTTGCCGCAGGTTGCGCGCAACGTGAAGAATTCAAGTTTACTAATTCTTTGCCGGAACGCGTTTTATATGGGAAAAGTGTATATTTCAGAGAATATATCCCCGTTGAATTCGGTACGTCGTACAAGCTTTACGTTTCGTATTATGACGTAGAACAAGATAAGCAAATAAAAGACGAGTTGCAAGATACTCTTTTATTCAAATTTAACGCCGTAACCGATTTTGATTTTACTTTAGAGCGTGACGACGGCGAAAAAATAGATTGTAGTATTTCGTGCGTTCCGGAAGTTCCTAGGCTTTCATCGCCCGAAGAGTACGCTACAGACGTAGGTGACGAAATTTTACTTACCGATTTGCTGTTTTGGTGTAATTTAAGGCTTACTAATCAATACGCAGACGTCGATCCTGAATTTGAATGGAAATTTTACAACGTAAAAATAATGAGTTCTAGCGTGAACGGTGTCGACGAAGAGGTTAGTCTGGAAGGAAAAGAATCCTTCTGTTTTGATTCGGGTGCAGTATATGAATTTGAAGTCGGCGCGAAAAATAAATCGGGTGAAGTTAAAACCGTTTTAAAGGTTAATACTTCTAATGAGCAAAATCATTTGAACGAAATAACCGGTTATTTAATGGAAGATGGATTAGTAACTTTTGCAATACCGCAAATGATTGCGCCACGTAACGGTGAAAGCGTGAGAATCCGAATAGGAAAAGATAAGTTTGATGCCGTTTATGATGCCGCAACGGGATACTATAGTGTCGCAAACTATACGGGGAAAATAGAAACGGGTGAAAAGGTTAGAATGTACGTTTCTTCCGTTGATGGCAAAGACTTTAGTACGCAAATAACAAAGCCGGACTTGATAATCGGTCAAGATAATATAAAAGATTTTGATTTGATAACGGAAGGCATTGCCGTTCTTGCTGAAGATATAGATATGTCCGATGTGTATTGGAGCGAAGAAAGAGATTCGCTTGTTAAGTCAAATGCGCAAGCCTATAAAAATTATTATTTTACGGGACAATTCGATGGATTGGGGCATACCGTATCCAATTTCAAAAACGGAACTTCTAATTTTAACGGAGCTTTCATTTGGTCTGCCGATGGGGCGACAATTAAGAACGTGATATTCAAAAACGCAACGATATCGTCAAATAACGCCGTTATAGTTGGGCGCGCACAAAATTCCGTGAAGTTTGAAAACGTCGCCGTAGAGGTTGCCGAGATGAATATGCGTAATTCCGGCGTTATATCGGGAGCGAGCGAAAGCAATATTATTTATACGAATTGTTTAATGTACGTTAAAAAGAACGTGGGAGGCTCTATAACAAGTTCGGGTTTTATGGGCGGATATTATTCACGTTCGGTTGTGGTTGAAAACGTTTACACCGTTACAGTAACGGGGTTACCCGTTTCGCCTATACATTCTACGATAACAACTGCGATTTTGGGCGAAAAAATAATCGAACTAACCCCCGATGAGGCGAATAGTTTAGCGGGAAAGATGCCTACTTTAATATTAAACAAAGCAGTAGAAAGCTTTTTCGGCTGCGATAAAGATATTTTGCAGGACGAAAAAACGATAAAACGTTAAGGTTAAAGGGTGAATAAAATGATAAAAATAAAAAGAATAGCGAGTATGATTATGTGTGCAGTATTAGCAATGACGTTTACGGCATGTCAGGATTCGGGGAAAAAGGATAATTTCAAAAACGCTCCCGATTATTTAAGTGAAAGCGGAGAGTTTAATTTGTGGGCTTATAGCGCAACTTGCGACGATTGGTATATGTTAAACGGCAATACCTATTATTTCGAGCAAGGAACAATGCAAACGGCAGAACATACAAAATGGTATAAAGAGTGCGGGTTTAACGTGCTTTTTATCGATTGGACGTTTAGCGAAGATCCTTTGCAAGGGGATTATGATTTTGAAAGCAGTGAGTTAAAAAGGGTAATGGATTTAGCTTATGCCGAAGGCTTAAAATGTTTTATATTTAATCCTAACCTTCATGCGTTGTCTAAAACCAAAGAAAGTCTTATTAATGTAGCAAAGGCGGACGGAAAAAACTATTTTGCATCTTTTGAATCTCTAGTTGCTTATACCGAAAACGTTTTGGCGGCGGTAAAAGAGCATCCGGCATTTTACGGGATTTCTTTGGTAGACGAAGCTAGCTATTTGCAGTTTGACGCGATAAGCGAAGTGTATCAAGCGGTAAAAACCGTTTGCCCCGATGCGTACGTTATGATAAATTCACTTTGCTGTCAAGACCTCACGTTGCTTAAGTCGATGTATTGCGAGGGTGGTTTGGATATGAGTTATACGGAAGGCTATAACTTATTTTTGGAAGATTATTATAACAAAATAGGCAATAAAACGGGATACTTTATGTATGACGATTATCCAATTTTAGAAGACGGTATTTTGCCTACGTTTATAATGAACAACCAAATTGTTTCCGAGTATTGCTCGAAATATGGTCTAGAGCGCAGAATGGTTTTGCAAACTACAAAATATGCCAATCGCCGTGCCGTAACAGAAAACGATATGTGGTGGCAAATTAATATTGCCGCGGCTATGGGGACAAAAGACTTTTCTTATTATACCTATTATCCCACGGTAAACACAAACGGAGCGCTTCCGGACGAAACTGCGTTTATCGTTAATAGAACAGGCGAACGCAATCAGCTGTATTACGATTTGCAAAAAATTCATAAAGAACTACAGTTTATGGCAAAGCCGTTGTTGCATTTCGAATACGTTGATATGAATTATTACGTAAAGCAGCCCCTTTCTAACGGTATGAGTTTTATTTCGGGATTAGAAAAAGGCAAGCTAAAATACGTATCGGACGTATCTTTTGAAATGAAATTGCAAACGGGCGGCGTTGTGCTTATTACCGAACTATACGATAAACAAAATGATAGAACGGGGTATTACGTCGTAAATATCACTGAACCTTCTTATGAATCCGAAGCAGTAGTTACGCTTACCCTAGACGGATTTTTAAATGCGCAAGTTTATCAGTTTTCTACCGCAAGCAACGTGAAACTTTCCGATGGAAAAATAACTTTGAACCTCGGCACGGGACGCGGTGCGTTTGTTATTCCGTTTAATTGAGAAGCTTATGAAAAGAGAGAAGCTAGATTTTTATGGCTATAATTCGCCGACGTCCGGCAGGTATTACGTTGACGACGAGGTTTATTCTCTCGGTGAAGATTATAGAACGGTAAAAAGATACAAAGAGTATAAAAATACAGGTTTCAATATTTTGTTGTTGCAGCATGAGAATTCTTATAAAGGTGAAGATTTTAATCATTCCGCGTGCAAAAAATGTATGGACGCCGGTTATAAAGCAGGATTAGACAAGATTATCGTAAGCGATAGTCGATTAAAAGATCTTTGTTGCGAAAAAAAACTTATCGGTGAAAATTGCTTATTTAAAACGGAAGAAGAGTTTTTCGAATATTTGAAAAATTGCGTAAAACCGTATATAAATCATCCGGCGTTTTACGGTGTGCAGCTTTTTGACGAGCCGTCGTTCGATAAGTTAGACAGTTACGCTAAAGTGTTTGCGGCATTAAAGAAACTGTATCCTAAAATGCAA
>CAZXOQ010000041.1:0-10149 GCA_964642415.1 uncultured Christensenella sp.
AAAATAATAGTATTTTTATCTGTTATAATTCTTTCGGGGTTTTATTATAAAAAAGTTATTACCGTAAACGTTGCGAACGTTTGCGCCGATAAATGTTCGGTTATAAATTCAAAAAGCGTCAACGGGGCGATACTCGCTTCATTGCAAGATAGCGTTATTTACGATAATTTGGTTAAGATAGAAAAAAATTCTTCGGGCGAAATAATACTTATATCGGCAAATTCATACGAAATAAACAAGCTCGGCAGAAAAATAACGGATATTTCGCAAAAATCATTAGAGGAAAACTTAAAAGAAGGGATAAATCTTCCGTTACTTGTTTTTACGGGGCTTCCTTTGTTGTCGGGGATGGGTCCGGAAATTAGTTACGATACCATAACGCTTTCATCTGTAAATTGCGATTTTATCAGTAATTTTACGTCGGTGGGGATAAACCAAACTTTGCACTCTGTATATGCTGAAATCAAAAGCGAAATAACGATTGATTTTCCGTTAGATAACCGTAAAAAAACTTACTCGACGCGCGTATTGTTGTGTGAAGCGGTTCTTGTCGGTAAAGTTCCCGAAATATACCTTTCAAACGGGCTTTTTAATAAAATATAAAGCTCTTTGCTTGACAATCGGATTTTTTTGGCTTATACTGTTATTGATAATAAATGCGTTGACGGAGATAGACGTAAAATATACCGATTATCAAGAGAAAAGATTCCGCGGCTGAAAGAATCTTTATTTTGGGTTTACGTTATTCACTCTCGAGCATCGGTTTTGAAATCGCTGAAGCGAGTGTAAATTTCGACGGATAATCCCCGTTATAGGATAAGAGGCTTTCCCGATTTTCGGCAAAGCGAATTTAGGTGGTAACGCGTTTATAACGCCCTATTGAGGGGCGTTATTTTTTATGGAGGACAGTGTAATGGATAAATTCGACGAACTTAAGCAAAAAGTAAGAGAAGAACTAGAAAAAATAAATTCTATAAAGCTTCTCGGTGATTTAAAAGCGAAATTTATGGGTAAAAACGGTGAAATTACCGCCATCCTTCGCACAATGAAGGATGTTCCGAACGAGCTAAAAGCCGAATTCGGTAAGAAAATAAACGAGCTAAAAACCGACGTGCAAAACTGCATCAATCAAAAAGAACTCGTTCTTAAAGAAGAAGAGCTAAATCGTCGTTTTGCTTCTGAATCGGTTGATATAACCCTTCCGGGCAAACTTAACGGGTGCGGAGGGTTGCATCCTCTTACAATCGTTAAAAATCAAATAATAGACGCATTTTCAGGTCTTGGTTTCGAAGTTTTCGAAGGTCCTGAAATAGACAGCGATTATTATTGCTTTCAAGCGCTTAATATTCCTAAAGACCATCCGGCGCGCGATATGCAAGATACTTTTTATTTCGGTGAAAATATCTTATTAAGACCGCATACTTCGCCGGGACAAGTCAGAACGATGGAAAATAAAAAACCTCCCATCAAAATTTTGAGTCCGGGCAGAGTATATCGCGCTGACGACGACGCGTCGCATTCTCCGATGTTCCATCAAATCGAAGGTCTTGTCGTAGATAAGGGCGTATCGCTTTGCGACTTGCAAGGGTTGTTAGACGATTTTGTTAAAATCGTTTTCGATAGCGAAACAAAAACTAGATTCCGTCCTTCGTATTTTCCGTTTACAGAGCCTAGCGTAGAAGTTGACGTTACTTGCTGTAAATGTCACGGTAAGGGCTGTAGCCTTTGTAAAGGCACGGGCTGGATAGAAATTCTTGGCGCGGGCGTGGTAAACAAAAAGGTTCTTGAAATGAGCGGAATCGATTCCGAAGTGTATTCGGGGCTTGCTTTCGGTCTTGGTATAGAACGCGTTACGATGATTAAATACGGGATTTCAGACATAAGAACGCTGTTTGAAAACAACGTTAAATTCTTAAACCAATTCAACAGGAGATAAATATATGAAAGTACCTTTTTCATGGCTTAAAGATTACGTAGATATAGATTGTTCCGCAGAAGAATTAGAGGCTAAGCTTTTCTCTTGCGGTTTCGAGGTTGAAGGGGTTGCGCGAGTTGCGGAAAAAATCGATAAAATCGTTACTTGCAAAATTTTAAAAATAGAACAGCACCCCAACGCCGATAAATTATCGGTAACTCAGGTTGACGCCGGCAAATACGGCAATTTACAAATTATTACTTCGGCTAAAAACATTAAAGAGGGTGATATTGTTCCCGTTGCCGTAAACGGCGCAACTCTTAATAACGGCGAGAGAATTTTCAACGGTAAGTTAAGAGGACTTCCGTCTTACGGAATGTTTTGCAGCGGTGAAGAACTCGGCATAAACGACGATTGGTACGACGGGGCTTCGGTAAACGGAATTTTGATTTTAAAAGAAGATTACGAGCTTGGCGTAGAAGTTAAAAAAATTCTTGAATTAGAAGACGTGATATTCGATATAAACGTTACGGCAAATCGCCCTGATTGTCAATCGATTTTCGGCATTGCGAGAGAGGTTGCCGCCGTTCTTGGCAAACCCGTAAAGTCGCCTGATTTTTCGTATGTTGTAGATAAAAATCTTTCTACGATAAAAACTGTCGAAGTGAAAGACGAAGCAACGGATTTGTGCCCGAGATATAAAGCGCATCTCGTTACCGACGTAAAGCTTGAGGCTTCTCCGTTATGGCTTAAACGTAGATTGTTTTCTATGGGACTTCGTTCTATAAATAATATCGTCGATATAACCAATTTCGTTCTTTTAGAAATCGGTCAACCTATGCACGCGTTTGATTTGTCGGATATCGACGGCAATCAAATTATAGTCCGTAGGGCAAATTCTAACGAAAAAATCGTGACGTTAGACGAAAAAGAGTTTGATTTAAACAACGATAATCTTGTCATTTGCGATTCTAAAAAGCCCGTTGCTCTTGCAGGAATTATGGGCGGATTAAACAGTGAAATTAAATCGAGCACCGTTAGCGTATTGTTTGAATCGGCGAAATTTGCAAGAGATAACGTAAGAAAGACGTCAAGAACGCTCGGTCAAAGAAGCGATTCTTCCGCAAGATACGAAAAAGGCGTTGATTACCTTTCGGTCGAAAACGGAATGAATAGGGCGCTTAATCTTATAACCAAACTCGGTTGCGGGAAAATAGCGTGCGACGAATACGATATTTGCGATAAAGAATTAAAAGAAAAGGTTATTCAAACCAAAATCAGCAAAATAAACGCGGTTATCGGGATTTCTATTTCGGCTGAAAAAATAAAAACTATTCTTGAAAATCTTAACTTTAAGGTTGAGCTTTCGGGTGATGATATTTCCGTTACCGTTCCGTTGTTTAGAGAAGATATGGAAAGTTATCAGGATATTGCGGAAGAGATTATTCGCGAATACGGTTACGATCATATTCAGGCAACTTTGCTAAAAACGGCAACAATAACTAACGGCGGTAGAAACAGAGAACAAAAAACAGTAGATTCCGTTAAAAATTTATTGGTCGGATACGGTTTTAACGAGATAATAACATATTCTTTTGTACCGGAAAAAGATTATAAAACCTTTTTGTTGAAGGAAAAGTATCCCGAAAACAAAAGAATAAAAATTCTTAACCCGATAAGCGAAGATATGGCGGTTATGAGAAGTTCGCTTGTTCCGTCGATGGCTAAAACCGTCGCTTACAACATGAACAGAAATAACTTTAGCGGTCGTTTATTTGAAATTGCAAAAGTATACGAGCCAAAAACATTGCCGCTTACCGAATTGCCTATAGAAGAAAGCAGACTTTGTTGTGCGCTTTTTGGCGAAAAAGAGGATTTCTTTACCGCTAAAGGCGCAGCCGAGGGGATAATACAAACTTTCACTCGCAATGCAATAGTAAAATACGAAAGATCTACCGAAAAAATGCTTCATCCTACGCGTTCTGCGGATGTAATAGTTAATGAAGAAAAGATAGGTTTTATAGGTCAGCTTCATCCTCAAATTGCCGATGAGATCGGTATAGATAAGCCCGTTTATTTGATAGAGATAAACTACGACCTATTAAGCAAATATTTTGAAGATAAGATTGTTTTCAAGCAAATTTCAAAGTTTCCGTCGATTGAGAGAGATCTTGCCGTTTCGGTAGATGAAAACGTTTCGTGCGGTGACGTTATCGAAGTTATAAAATCGAATGCGGGTAAATATCTCGAAAACGTTTCGCTTTTCGACGTATATCAAGGCGATCAGATAGAAAAAGGCAAAAAAAGCTTAGCGTTTAACCTTTTATACCTTTCTAACGATAAAACGTTAAACGTAGAAGAAATAGACGAATCTATTAAAAATATATTAAAGGCGTTAAAAGACGAATTAAAAGCGGAATTAAGGTAATGATTTCGGAAAAAACGATAAAATCGATTGAGTTCGATAAAATATTGCGTAGAGTAAGCGAATACGCCGTAATCGATAAAACTAAAGAAGAAATTAACGGCTTTATGCCTTATTCGGATATTTCCGAAGCAAAAGCTTGTTTAAATAAGACTTCTGAAGCTTATAAATTGCTTTATAAATACGGGGCGAGCGGCGTATACTTTTTTACGGATATAACCGAACCGTTAAGAAGGGTGGACGCGGGCGGTGTTTTAAATAATTTAGAATTACTGAATATTGCCGAAAACCTTAAAAGCGCAAGGTTAATGAGAACGTCGGTTTTTTCGGTAAACGATGACTCTATAGTTTATATAAAAGAATTAAGTTCTCGTCTTTACGTTAATCAAGCGTTTGAAAACGAAATTACTTCTAAAATTATATCCGAAGAAGAAATAAGCGATAATGCCTCTTTAAGGCTTTATTCTATTAGAAGAAGCATTAGGGATATAAACGCCAAAATACGTAATCAACTCAATGCATATATGCACGGTAGTCTTGGCAAAATAATGCAAGACTCCGTTGTGACGATGCGGCAAAACAGATACGTTATTCCGATAAAAAGCGAATACAGAAGTCAAATTAAAGGGTTTATCCACGATCAATCGTCGTCGGGTGCAACGGTTTTTATTGAACCGGAAATCGTAATCGATTTAAATAATGATTTGAAAAGAGCCTTGTTCGATGAACGTGAAGAAATCGTAAAAATCTTACAAGAACTATCGGAAAAGGTTACGTTTATGTCTGACGCACTGAGATATAACGCCGAGAATCTTTGCGAAATAGATAATGCTTATGCAAGAGCGATTTACTCTTTTAAGAATAAATGTACCGAACCTATTTTAAATGATAAAGGTGTTATAGATATCGTTAGGGGTAGGCATCCGCTAATTGCAACCGAAAAAGTAGTTCCCGTATCGGTTAAATTGGGAACGGACTACAATTTCTTGCTAGTGACGGGACCGAACACGGGTGGAAAAACCGTTACCTTAAAATTGGTCGGACTATTTTCTATGATGGCGTCTAGCGGCATATATGTACCGGCGGAAGACGAAAGTAAAATTTCCGTTTTTGACGGTATATATTCCGACATCGGCGACGAGCAAAGTATAGAACAAAATCTATCAACTTTTTCTTCGCATATTAAAAATCTTATCGATATCTTAAATAGTATAAGCAAAAAAAGCCTTGTTCTTATAGACGAAATCGGTGCGGGTACCGATCCTGAAGAAGGCAGTGCGCTTGCTCTCGCTATAATAGATAAATTATTAAAACTCGATTGTTACGGTATTATAACAACGCACTATTCTAAATTGAAAGAATTCGCTTTTACGGCAAATAAGATACGTAACGCCTCGATGGAGTTCGATTCTAAAACGCTAAAACCGTTATATAAAATCAATATCGGAATTCCCGGTTCTTCAAATGCGATAGAAATTTCTAAAACGCTAGGTTTATCTTCAGATATAATTCAAAAAGCCACGTCGTATTTGTCCGAAGAAAAGATTTCCTTTGAAAATATTCTTAGAAAAGCCGAAGAGGAAAGACTTTCCGCCGAAGAAGAAAAAAATCTATTAGAAAAAATAAAAGCCGAAAAAGACGCCGAACTTTTGATTATTAAAGAAGAGAAAGAACGCGTAATAAAAGAAAGAGAAAAAATTTATCAAACGGCACGTCAAGAAACAAAACGCATCGTTGCGGAAAAACTGTCCGAAGCCGAAGAAATTATTGACGAGCTTAAAAGTATTCTCCGTAACGCCGGACTTGAAAGCAAAGAGGCTATAAGGGCCGGCGAATTAAAAAACAGGCTTAAAAACAGCAAATATTTAGAAATTGACGATTATGACGAACCTTTAGAGCTTATCAAAGTCGACGATAAAAAAATGTCTGTCGGCGATAGGGTTTACGTTAAGCCGTTAAAAAGCTATGCGAAAATTTTAAGGCTGAAAAAAGATAAAGGCGAAGCCGAGGTTTTAATTGGCAGTATTAAAACCAACGTAAAAATAACCGAACTGTTTAATAACGAAAAAGACGTCGAAATAAAAGATGATAACCGTAAAGTTAAATTTAACCGCGTAATAAACAATACTCAACCGAAAGCGGAGCTAAACGTTATTGGTAAAACCTCTTTAGAGGCAATAACAGAGCTTGAATCTTTTATCGATCAGGCGGTTAAATTCAATATAGAGGAGATAAAAATTATTCACGGAGTCGGAGAGGGGATTTTGCTAAAAGCAATTAGAAACCATCTTAAAAACGATAAAAGAATAAAAGAATATCGTAAAGGAAGATACGGTGAAGGGGAAAACGGCGTTACGATAGCAACGCTTAAATAAAGGAAGTTTAATTATAAAGCGGAGGGCTAAATATGAAAGAAAAAAATAAGAAAGAAAGGAAGATAATAATTTGGGAATGTATAAAAAGCATTGTTAACGGCTTTTTATTCGGTATTGTACTAGTCTTTTATTTTATATTTGCTTCTATAGCATTTATATTTGACGTTGATTTTGTTTTTGACGTATTCCACATCGGGAAAAAGAAAAAATAATAAATTTGTAGGAGGTTTTTTATGCAGGAAGTTTTTTATGAAGAATCGTCTAATATTCAAAAAGAAAGCGCTGCAACAAAAAAGTATTACGTAGCTAAGGTTATTATGACTATATCTTACGTTATTGCGGTTGCGTGGGGTATTATTTGCTTGTTTTTTATAATTGATTTAAAACATATTTTTTCGTCGTTGATTTTTTCATTGATACCTTTAGCGTTGTTTATAACTTCGGGCGTAATTCTCGGTAAGATGAAAGATAAAATTTACGTGGATTACGATTATACGTTTGTTTCGGGTTCGATACGCTTTTCTAAGGTAATAAAAAATTTTAAGCGTAAACATATAATAAATTTCGATACGCACGACATTGAAAAAATTGGGCTTTACGAATCGGAATCTTTCGAGCGATATTCAAAAATGCCCGACGTTAAATTAAAAATTTTAACGTCGAACTCATTACCTTCCGACGGGAAAGATTTTTATTATATCGTAGCGAACGTTGGCGGGGATAAAAACTTGTTTGTATTAGAATGTTCGGAGCTTTTTATAGTTAACGTTCTCAAATTCAGCGGCAGAACGGTTTTAGATCAAGAATTAGTAAATAAAAGGAAACAACAAAAGCAATAATGATATATTTCGATAATGCCGCAACGACAAAACCATCGTATGATGCCATAAAAAAAGCAAACGAATATAACGAAAAAATGTTTTTCAATCCTTCCGCTTTGTACAGAGAAGGATTAAAATGCTCTAACGATATTAAAGAAGCTAAAAGCTCTATTTTAAAAAATCTCGGAGCGGCGGAAAGCAAGTTTGACGTGATTTTTACGTCGGGAGGAACCGAAAGCGATAATATGGCAATCTTCGGTAGCGTTAAACGCGGCGTTTTTATCACCGATAAAGGTGAACATTCCGCCGTAATAAAGTGTTTTAACGAGCTAAAAAACAAAGGTCATAGCGTTTGGCTTTGCGGACTTAACGAATATGGCGAGATAGATAAAACGCAGCTTTTTAACTATATTAATGAAAATAAGCCCGACTTTGTTTCGATAATGCACGTTAATAATGAGACGGGTGCAATAAACGATATAAACTTTATCGCTGAAAACGTAAAAAAAATTAATCGGTCGGCAATTTTTCATTCGGACGGAGTGCAAGCTTACGGCAAAATCCCTTATACGATATCGGACGATATAGATTTTTATTCTATAAGCGCGCATAAAATAAATGCGCTTAAAGGGGTTGGCGCGTTGATAAAACGCAAAAAAACCAATTTAAATCCCTTGATATTCGGCGGTGGGCAAGAATACGGGTTGCGTAGTGGAACGGAAAACGTTTTCGGTATAAAAGCGTTTCAGTATGCCGGTGAAGAGCATTATAAAAATTTACGCAACAATGCCGAATCCGTTTTAAAAATTAAAAATTATATTATAGAACGTCTCGATAAAAATCTTTATAAAATTCTTTCAGGCGAACAATCTAGCCCTTATATATTATCCGTTTCGGCTGTAGGTGTAAGAGGAGAGGTTCTTATGCATATGCTTGAAGAAAACGGCATAATCGTCGGCAACGGCTCGGCTTGCTCGTCAAAAAATCGATTCAGTAGAGTTTTAGAGTCTTGCGGATATAAAAAAGAAGTTCTTGACGGGGTAATAAGAGTCAGTTTTTCATTTGAAAACACAATACAAGAAGCTGAAGAATTTGTTCGCGTGGCGAACGATTGCGCTCAAAAATTGAAAGGAATAATGTGACATGAAAAAATGTATAATCGTTAGGTACTGCGAAATTCACTTAAAAGGCAAAAATCGCGGTTACTTTGAAAAACTTTTGCAAACAAACATACAAAAAGCTTTGAACGGAATAGAACATAAGCTTTCCGTTATGCATAGCCGGTATTTGATTGAGGATTTTTATCCTGAGGACTATGCGGTTATTATAGAAAAACTGGGTAAAGTTGCGGGGATACACACCGTAAGCCCGGCTTTTGACGTGGCAAGCGCTTATGATGAAATTTCGCAAGCGGCTTTCTTGCTTTGCGAAAATAAAAGCGGAACTTTTAAGGTTGAAACTAATAGGGCTGATAAAACTTTTCCGCTTAATTCTATGGAGCTTTCGCGTAATCTTGGCGGAGATATTCTTTCTAAATTTTCGCTATTGAAAGTTGACGTTAAAAATCCTTCGTTTTCGGTTCACGTCGATATAAGAGAAGACGGAAAAACCTTCGTTTATACCGACGTTATTCGGTGCTTAAGCGGAATGCCAGTAGGTTCTGCCGGTAAAGGATTATTGCTTATTTCCGGCGGAATAGATAGTCCCGTTGCCGGTTATATGACTTGTAAAAGAGGTATGAAAATCGATTGTTTGCATTTTCATAGTTTTCCGTATACGGGTGAAGCGGCAAAACAAAAGGTTATAGATTTAACAAAGAGAATAGGTGATTTTAACGGCGGAATTAATTTATACGTAGTATCTTTTACGCATATTCAAGAGGCAATACATAAAACTTGTCCTGAAGAATTTATGATAACGCTTATGCGTAGATTTATGATGAGAATTGCCGAGAAGCTTGCAATTAGGTTAGGCGACCAGGCTATAATAACGGGTGAGAGCTTAGGGCAGGTTGCAAGTCAAACGGTTGAAAGTTTAACTTCGTCTAATTCCGTTATAGAGAAATTGCCCGTTTTAAGACCGCTTATAATGTTCGATAAGCTAGATATTATAGAAATCTCTAAAAAAATTGATACGTACGAAACGTCTATTTTGCCATATGAAGATTGTTGCACCGTTTTCTTGCCAAAGTATCCGCTGATAAAACCGAATTTAGAAAAGGTCATAAAAGAAGAAGAAAAATTAGACGTAGAAGGGCTGATTTCGGAAGCTATGAAAAATATCGAACGCATCGAGTTGTAATATAATGCAAAAGCGGTTATACGTGAGAAACTTCGCGTGTGAAACCGCTTTATTTATTATATAAATTCGTCGCTCCACCATTTATCGTTATTTGTCGGTAAAGGTGTGTATTTCACTTTTCCGATAAAAATTTCTTTTCCGTAAAAAATTTTTTCACCGTTTCTAAAATAGGGAATAGCGTAATATGCGTATTCTCCGTTATGATAAATAGTATCGGAAATTTTGTCTTTTTTTTCATTATCTAAACTATCGTAAATTTTCTTTTTATTGTTATTATATTCTTTTGATATTGCTATTTCATAGTATTCTGTC
>CAZXOQ010000042.1:0-10044 GCA_964642415.1 uncultured Christensenella sp.
TGATCGCCGAAAGACTTTTGAAGATTGACGATTTTAAGAACGTTTTCCATTATTCACCCTCCTTAATATGAATTTCGGCTTGCGGATCCGATTGTGAACCGAACACGGTATAGTTTTTGTTTCCGTCCATTTTCTTTTCTAAAAGGCGTAAAAGACGGGTAATTGCAAAAGTAAGGATAAAATATATAACCGCAATAAGTAAGTAGGTTGAGAACGTGTCGTAGGTTTTTAGAACGATAGTTTTTGCTTGGAAAAACAATTCGGTAAAACCGATAACGTTAAGTACTGACGTATCTTTAATATTGATAACGAACTCGTTTGCAACGCTTGGCAAAATATTTCTCAACGCTTGCGGAAGAACTACGTGAATCATAGTTTGAAAATGCGTCATACCGATTGCTTGCGCGCCTTCGAACTGACCTTTATCAATCGAGATAATACCGCCTCTTACGATTTCCGCCATATACGCGCCCGTATTTATCGAAACGATAAACAAGCCCGAAAAAACAACGTTGAGCGTTTGTCCGTTATTTAAAAGCGCAAACCCCCAAAATATAACCATCGCTTGAACCATCATAGGCGTGCCGCGGAATACTTCTATATAGATATTTAGTATTATGTCGCCGATTTTTTTAAGAACTCTTAAAAATTTGTTTTTAGTTTCGGGCATAGTACGATATATACCTATTAAAAGTCCGATTAAAAGTCCTATTATAGTACCCACAAGCGATACGAGAAGAGTATAACCTATTCCCTTAAATATCCACCCGATGTAATCTACGAATATTTTTGCCATGCTTGAAAAAATCATAATTTATTTCCTTAACTTGATTGTAAGGGTTTTCACTGAAAACCCTTACAAAGTTTGTTTTATTTTGAGTAGCGTATTATTCTACCGCGTTAATCGAATAATTAGTTGCGTTGGTCATTAAGGTTAAGCGGTCTGCCGCGCTTATTTTAGTGAGAGCGGCGTTTACTTTAGTTACGAGTTCGGTATTACCTTTTTTCATTCCTACCGCGATTTGAACGTCTTCGGCAGAAGCAGTGAATCCCGTATCGTTGTTTATAAGTTTAATATAAGTAAAATCGCTATTAGCGGCACAGTCCGCAACGGCACCGGGTTCTTCCGCAACGTAACCGTCAACAGCTTTGGTATTAAGCGCGTTAATCATTTCGGGGAATGAACCCATCGGTGTATAGCGAGTAATTCCGTTTGCCTTCGCTTGCGTTTCTAACGCCGTATCGTGGAACGTTCCGTTTTGCGCAACGATTTTTGCACCGTTAAAATCTGCAAGTTTGGTTGCGTTTGCATAATTGCCGTCTTTTCTTACGACGATTACGAGTTGACTTTCGTAATACGCATCAGAGAAGTCTATGCTTTCTAATCTTTTAGCCGTAGGCGACATACCTGCGATAATAAAATCAAGAGTACCCGCTTGAACTGCCGGAATAAGAGAATCCCATTCATATTTCATAATAACGAGTTCTTTTCCGAGGTCTTCGGCGATTTTTTGGGCAATCATAACGTCGTAACCGTTAGCATAACCGTCTGCATTAGAGATTTTAACCGCTCCGTTGGAGTCGTCGGTTTGCGTATAGTTAAATGGAGCGTATCCACATTCCATACCTACGTATAATTTGTTGGGGTCTTTTTCGTTCCCGCAAGCGGTGAGTGAAAAAAGCGTTGTTATCGCTAACATAGCGGTTACGATAATTGTGAGTAATCTTTTCATTTTTGTTTCTCCTTAAAACAATGGATTTTTTGTTGCTTTGCCGCGAGTAAGTTTTTTTGCGGCTTGCGTAAATTAAAAAAAATCGTGATACTATCAAATATCACGACTTAGGATCCATTGTCTTAATATTCAATAGCGCAACGCGGACGATACTCCGCGACAGTTACAAAGGTTTTTCCCTTGTACCCAGACAAGAATCTTTTGGGAAAAGAATTCTCTCTTCGGCGTCCTCTCCTTTACCGCGTCGGCTTTAATCCCTGCCGACGTTTATCATATCGGACGCACCTCTATTTGATTTTTTCTTTACTATACAACTATTTTTTGTTTATGTCAACTGTTTTAATGCTATTTTGCTAATTTTATAAATTTTTATTTAGATAGCTGACGTATTTTAAGAATAAATATCCACCAGCTAGGCTGGTGGATATTTATTCTTGGTGTCCTCGGTGCGTGTGAAATACGCACCGAGGACACCAAGAATTATGAGGGCTCCCGAAAAAGTTTTGCCAAAAGCAAAAGTTTTTGGATAAAAGAGAAGCCCGCTGTCTGTCTTAAAGTTTACCTTTGGCAAACTGATGACGTAAAGCGGAACTTCGACGTGGTGGAGATGCGGGGACTTGCACCCCGGTCTTAAACGCTTCCTTAAAGCTTTCTACATACTTATTCGCTGTTTAATCCCGAAACGGACACGCCCAACGAAAGGCTTTATCCGAATCACGGTTTTAAAATTCCGCTATAAAAATCAAACCAAATTTTTATAGCCGTTCCCCGTCTTGTTGACGCTCTATCCCTTCTCGACGGGAAAAGAAAGGCAGAACGTACGCTTTAATTAAGCAGCGTATGCTAATTCTTGATTATTGTTAGCATTTAAATTTAAATCTCGTTTTAACGAAGCCGAGCCTTCGGTATGCTTATGCCTTAACGATAACGCCCAATCGAATCTATAACACCCCCGTTAATAATCTTTTAATATTCGCTCTTTTTCACGTTTTAAGTCTTTTTCTTTTAGAGATTGTTTTTTGTCGTAAATATGTTTACCTCTACATAATCCGAGCTCGATTTTTACGAGTGCCTGCTTAAAATACAATTTTAATGGTACTAACGTTAAGCCCTTTTGTTCGACTTTATCTTTTAGTTTTTTAATTTCTAACTTATGAAGAAGCAATTTTCTATCTCTTTTAGCGTTGCGTTCGTTAAACGCGCCCACTTTATCGTATACGGAGATATGCATATTTCTTAAAATCAATTCTCCGTTATAAACCGAACAAAAACTGTCTTTAAGATTGCAATTTCCGAGGCGAAGGGATTTAACTTCTCCTCCGTCTAAAACGATGCCTGCCTCTATTTTTTCTAAAATAAAATATTCGTGCGAGGCAGCGCGATTTAAGCAAATAACTTTTTCTTCCATATACTTATTTTACTATATTTTTTTGTTTTTTGCAAGATTATTTTCGTCGCATAAAAATAAATTCCGCGCGTTTATCTACGATATTTACGCCCGCAACGCGAATTTTTACATTTTGCCCTAGTTTAAAAGTTGTTTTACCGTTAGAAAGCGTATAAGATTTTTTATCGCAAACGTAGCGTTTGCCCTGTAAGCTTTCTATTTTTACTAATCCTTCTACGCCGTTTTCAAGTTTTACGAAAATACCCGACGGAATAACTCCGCTGATTACCCCGCTAAATTCTTCGCCCACGTAGTTATCTATATATAATATTTTATAATAATCGTCTACGGCGCGTTCAACTTCTTCTGCTATTTTTTCTTTTTCAGAACATTTAACAGAAGCTTCTATTACAAAATTACGGTATTTATCTTCAATGCCTTCGCTTCCGTTAGCAAAAAAATCTTTTATTATTCTATGAACGGCTAAATCAGGATAACGGCGTATTGGGGAAGTAAAATGGCAGTAAAATTTTTCTCCTAATCCGAAATGCCCTTCCGCTTCGGAAGAATATTTTGCCTTTTGCATTGTTCTGAGCATAATCTTGTTTATAAGAGAATAAACGGAAGTGCTATGATTTTTTTCAAGTAAAAGTTGAAAGTCTTTCGGATATACTCCATCTTTTTTCCGTTTAAAATTTATTCCTAATCCGTCTAAAAAAGAATAAAATCGCTCTAATCTTTCTTCTGTGGGTTTGCCGTGAGTTCTATAAATAAAAGGAATATCTAAATAATAAAAATATTCCGCTACCGCGCATTTTGCCGCTATCATAAATTCTTCTATTAGAGAGTGCGCCGCGTCTTTTTTTGCGGAAAACACATTGATATTTCCGTTACAATCGATTGAAATTTCACTTTCTTTTACTTCTAGGTCAACGCTCCCCTTTTTGTGACGGGCAAGCGAAAGAATATCGGATAATTCCTTCATTTGTAACAGTGTTTTTGCAAGTTTAGGATTATCTTTTATAATTTGCTTATCACTGTCTATAATTTTTTGCGCAAAAGTATAGGTAAGGCGTTTTTTGCTTTTTATAACCGAAGGCACAATTTCGCAATCTATTCTGTTGCCCTTCTCGTCTATTTGCATTATACAAGATAAAGTAAGCCTTTCTTCACCCTCATTTAAAGAGCAAAGTCCGTTGCAAAGTCTTTCCGGAAGCATCGGTATAACTTTTTCCGGAAAATAAATGCTTGTTCCCCTTTCTAAAGCATCATTGTCAAGAGCGCTACCGTTTTTAACGTATTCAGAAACGTCTGCTATATGGACGCCCAAAATATATTTTTTGCCTTTTTTTTGAATAGAAACGGCATCGTCAAAATCACGCGCGTTCTCTCCGTCTATTGTAACGGTATAAAGTTTTCTAAAGTCTTTTCTGTTTACGCGGTCTTGTTTCGTTAATTTTTGCGGAAAAGAAGAAGCTTCTTTTAATGCTTCCTTAGAAAAATTTTCCGGTAATTTATAGTTAAATTCTATGCTTTTAAGTTCCGCGTTTTTATTAAATTGCCGTCCGAATATTTTTGTAACAATGCCCTCGGGCTTTTGCCTTTTGGGATAAACTAAAATTTTACACGCAACCTTATCGCCCGCTTTTGCTTTTAGACCTTTGCCGAACGGAATAAATACGTCGGAAAAATATTTATTATCGTCAGGGGTTACGAAACCGCCGCTTTTACAAGTAAAATACGTACCGACTATTTCGTTTATACCGCGTTTTAACACTTTAAGAACGCGTGCTTTAGTTCTTTCACCGTCGCAAACGGTTGTTTCGGCTAAAACCGTATCGCCGTGCATCGCCCCGTTAAGTTCGCCGTGCGGAATAAAGAAATCGGGAGAATCGCTTCCGATTATTAGAAAACCGTAACCGCGTTCGTTGCCCTGTATTTTGCCTTCTACAATTGTTCTTTTCATAAAAATTAAAAAGCGGTTCGTTTAGAACCGCTTTACCTTATTGCAAAACTATTACTTCGCAGCGAAAAGAGCCACGATTGCAAACGCTACACACAAAATCGCAAAAATAATACCACTGATAACGGTAAGTTTTTTCATTTTATGTTCAAACGTTTTGCTGCGGTTTTTACCTAAAAATGTTTCAGTTGTTCCACCGAGAGCGCTTACACCCGAAGAGTTGCCGGGTTGGAAAAGCACGACGAGAATAATAAACAAAGCGCAAACAGCCATAATGACGAGTGCAACGATTTTTATAATCGGCCAAACATCCCAAAAACCACCGCTTGCCATCAAAATATAATTCATAATTTTTCTCCTAAAAGCTTGTTGTCAAAAAGATTATATTCATTTTAACATATAAAGGTAATTTTTACAAGCATTTTTATATATTTTTATATTTTTATCGTAATTTTAGTCTATAATAAGACTTTTGCCCGTCATTTCTTCGGGAATTTGTATGTTCATCATATGCAAAAGCGTGGGCGCTATATCGCAAAGTTTGCCGCCCTCTTTAAGAGATTTTCCCTTAAACTCCTCTCCTACGACTATAAGAGGTACGACGTTGGTGGTGTGCGCGGTAAAAGGATGCCCTTCTTCGTCAAGCATTTTATCGGCGTTTCCGTGGTCGGCGGTAACAATTGCAGATCCGCCCTTAGAAAGGACTTTATCAATTACTTTACCTACGCATTCGTCAACGGTTTTTACCGCTTTTACGGCGGCGTCGAATACGCCCGTATGTCCTACCATATCGCAATTTGCAAAGTTAAGAATTATTACGTCGTAATTATCCGTATCGATTTCTTTAAGAACTCTTTCGGTCACTTCGTAAGCGCTCATTTCGGGTTTTAGATCGTAGGTCGCGACTTTTGGCGAAGGTATTACCACGCGAGTTTCGCCTTCTACGGGTGCTTCGAGTTTTGCGTTAAAGAAAAAGGTAACGTGCGCGTATTTTTCGGTTTCCGCGATATGCAGTTGTTTTAAGCCGAGAGATGAAAGATATTGCGGAAGAGTATTGCTTATTTCATCCGGAGGGAATGCTACGTATACGTCTTTAAAAGAGGCGTCGTATACGGCAAAACCCGTATAAATAGGCTGCAAAAAGCCCGTTTTTCTCTCAAAATACATTTGCTTGCCCTTTTCACTGTCATAATAAGGCGTGAAATCTTTTTGAGAAACGGCTCTTGTTATTTGTCTTGCTCTGTCGGGACGGAAATTAAAGAATATAACCGAATCGCCGCTTTCTATAAGTGCAACGGGCTTGCCGTTTTCAATTATATTAGTAGGAAGCATAAATTCATCGGTTATACCGTTTTCATAGCTTTTTTCAAGCGCTTCTATGGCGTTTGACGCTTTTTCGCCGTTGCCTAAGGTTAGCATATCATAAGCTTTTTCGGTTCTATCCCAATTGTTATCTCTATCCATTACATAATATCTTCCGCAAACAGAGGCGATTTTGCCATAAGATAACTTATCCATTTCGTTTTGAAGTTCTTTGACAAATCCTGCACCCGATTTTGGATCGGTATCTCTCCCGTCCATAAAGCAGTGAACGTAAGTTTCTTTAACCCCACGGTTTTTAGCCATTTTTAATAGCGCAAAAACGTGCGTTACGTGCGAATGAACGCCACCCGTAGACAAAAGCCCGTATAAATGCAGCTTTTTGCCGTTAAGCGCAGCATTATCCATCGCTTTAATAAGCGCAGCGTTTTCAAAAAAAACTTCGTCTTCTATAGCTTTGGTTATTTTTGTTAAGTCTTGATAAACCACTCTGCCTGCGCCGATATTCAAGTGCCCTACTTCGGAATTACCCATTTGTCCGTCGGGAAGTCCTACGTCTCTTCCGCTAGCGCCTATATATGCCGACGGATATTCGTTAAACAAACGCTTTACGTTTACGCTGTCGGCTTTTTCGACCGCGTTGCCGTATGCGCTTGGATTATAGCCGTATCCGTCCATTATTATAATACAATTTGGTTTGCCCATTTTTTACCTCTTTTTATTTAATCGTTTCACCGTATAAGTTTTTTATTTTATCGGTAAGCTTCAATTTGAATGGCTTGATAAGTTCAATCGCCCTTTTTTCAGTTTCGCCACAATTAAGAATAGCGTCGGCGCTGTGAGCGTCTATACCGAAAATTATTTCGTTTCCGACGGCTTCGGCGCAGCGTAAAAATCTTTCGGAAGGATAAAACCTATTATCGGCTAATCCTAAAAAGTTAATTTCTAACGGAAGATTTTTTTCTTTTGCTTTTTCGCAAAGCATAGACATATATTTTACATAGGTTTTATCGTCGCCTAAAAAGTTTATTACGTCAGGATGCGCAACGTAAGAAAAAATATCGGAATCTAAACCTTCTATCACCTGATTTACGTATTGAATAAGCAAATTTTCGTCAGACGTCGGCGAAACGAAAAAAGTTCCGTCGTATTCGTTATTCGAAGCGTGTTGCCCTAAAATAACGTAGTCGGGTTTTATTTGTTTGTATAAATCAAGCAACCGCGAAAAACATTTAGGATAATATTCCGTTTCAAAGCCTAGCAAGATTTTTATATCTTTTTCGTATTCTTTTTTTAACGAAGAAATAGTTTCTACGTAATCTATAACGGCGTCGGTAGACATTCGTATCCCTGAAACGTAACCGTTATCGAATATTTGCGGCGTGTGATCTGAAAACCCCAAAATTTTTATTCCGGATTTAATTGCGGCTTCGATATATTCTCTTTCTTTACCGCTTGCGTGACCGCAACGGTAAGTATGTGTATGAAAATTAGCAAGCATCTTAATTCTTTAAGATTTTATACGCATAACCGCAATATGACGTAAAGAAAATTCTTTACGTCATATTGTTTGTCGTTTTTTTAGCCTTTATAGTTCACGATAGCGGCAAAATCGTTTGCTTTTAATGCAGCTCCGCCGATAAGTCCGCCGTCTATATTTCTCATTGCCATAAGCTCTTTTGCGTTAGCGGGCTTCATGCTTCCGCCGTATTGAATACGCAACGCTTTAGCAACCTCTGCACCCCACGTTTTTTTAACGAGGCTTCTGATAAAGCCGATCGTTTTGTTTGCGTCTTCAGCCGTAGCGGTTTTGCCCGTGCCGATAGCCCAAACGGGTTCGTAAGCGATTACGATATTAGCGAAATCTTCCGCAGAGATATCCTTAAATCCGTCTAATACTTGTTTTTTAAGAACTTTTTTGGTTTTATTCTTTTCTCTTTCGGTAAGCGTTTCACCTACGCAAACGATGGGTTTCAAGCCTTTTGCAAGAGCTTGCTTTAATCTCATATTAACGCTTTCGTCCGTTTCGCCGAAGTATTGACGACGTTCGGAATGTCCGATAATAACGTATTCAACGCCGATTTCTTTAAGCATATCGGCGGAAATCTCACCCGTAAAAGCTCCGTTATCCGCCCAAGCTACGTTTTCCGCGCCGAGATGGATTTTGCTGCCTTTTATTGCTTCGGCAACAGTCCAAAGGTCGGTATAAGGAACGCAAACAACGATTTCGGGTTTAGATTTAGCAACGAGGGGTTTTAATTCGTTGATGAGCGCTGCGGCTTCCGCAGCGGTCTTGTTCATTTTCCAGTTTCCTGCTATAATAGGTTTTCTCATAACGTATCTCCGTAATTTTAGTTATTTTTATTTAGAGTTTAAATTATATTTGCGATGAAAACTAAATTATCAGTCTTTATCGTTAAGACATTCTATTCCGGGGAGCTTTTTGCCTTCAAAAAGTTCTAACGAAGCGCCGCCGCCCGTAGAAATATGCGACATTTTATCTGCAAAACCGAGTTTTGTAACAGCTGCCGCAGAGTCGCCGCCGCCGATGATTGTTAAAGCGTCGGTATCGGCAAGAGCTTCCGCAACGGCAATCGTTCCGCCGGCAAAGCAGGGATTTTCAGAAACGCCCATAGGTCCGTTCCAAATAACTGTTTTCGCGCTTTTAACTGCTTCGGCATAAAGCTTGCGGGTTTTGGGTCCCATATCGAGAGCTTCTTCGTCAGCGGGGATATCGTTTATATCGTGAATAAAGGTTTCAACCTTAGCGTCGATGGGATCGGGGAAATCTTTTGTGGTAACAACGTCTTGTGCAAGATATAACTTTTTGCCGAGTGTTTCAGCCTTTTTAATCATATCTTTGCAATAATCGATTTTTTCGTTATCTACGAGAGATTTACCTACTTCGTAACCCTTTGCCTTAAGGAAAGTATAAGACATTCCTCCGCCGATAATAAGCGTATCGCATTTTTCAAGTAAGTTGTTTATAACGTTAAGTTTATCCGCAACCTTTGCACCGCCCAAAATAGCGACGAAAGGACGTTCCGGATGTTCTAAAGCGTCAGCCATAACGGAAAGTTCCTTTTCGATAAGGAAACCGCAAACCGCAGTTTTAACAAAACCGTATTCTACGATTGCCGCAGTAGTAGCGTGAGAACGGTGCGCCGTTCCGAACGCGTCGTTTACATATACATCGCAATAAGAAGCGAGCTTTTTGCAAAGCGCTTCGTCTCTTTTTTCTTCGCCTGCTTCGAAGCGAGTGTTTTCTAATAAAACAACTTCACCCTCTTTGATAGCGGCAACAGCTGCGTCTGCGGACGGACCTACAACGTCTTCGGCAAAAGTTACCTTTTGGCCGAGCTTTTCGGCAAGTCTTTCAGCTACTGGACGAAGAGTTAGCTTCTCTTTATCTTTAAGCGCTTTCTTTAGATACTCTGCCGTTGCGGCGGATCTCTCGCTTTCGGGGAGCGCTTCTACGGCTTTTTTCTCTTTTTTGTTAAGTCCGAAACCGGGCGTTAAAATATTATGAGGTTTGCCCATGTGTGAACAAAGTATAACTTTTGCGCCTTTATCTACGAGATATTTTATCGTAGGAAGAGCGCCGTTGATTCTCGTTTCGTCGGTGATAACGCCGTCTTTCA
>CAZXOQ010000043.1:0-9808 GCA_964642415.1 uncultured Christensenella sp.
TATTGCTTTACGTCGTCTATATAAGCGAGCAAACCCGCGCCGCAAATATCTTCTAACTCTTTTTTAGTGCGAACGGAATTATCCATCATATTAAGCAATAAGGACACGCCGAAAGAAAGCACAAAGCCTATCGCTCCGACTATAACCACGTATTTATAAAAAGAACTGCTAACGCTTATATCCGGTGTGTTTTGCAATTTTTCAAACTTAATATTGTTTGCAGGCAAAACGGTATCTTTAGAAAGCGTTTCTTCCATAGCCTCGATAACCGCGTCAAGCTTTTTGGTTGCGGATTCTTCGTCATAATCGGAATAAGCTATTTCTATGATAAGCGAAGAATCTTTATTACTTACCGATATATTTTTAGCAAGAATTTCAACGGGGTTTTCCGCCGCGCCGTATTTTTTGTTCGCCGTATAAACGTTTTCGGTGTCCTTTATCAAAAAACAAACGGACGGCATCAGCAATTTTGCAAGCGACGCGTAAGTGTTTTGTTTGCTAGCGGTATCTCCGGTAGTACTGATTTCGGGAACAATCATAAGCGAACTTTGCGAGGTATAAACCTTTTTATCTTTTATCAAACCCAACACGACGCCCGCCGCCGTACACGCCAAAGTAGTAATAACGATAAACAAAATAAATCTTTTAAAACCCGACCGAAAGCTTACGCCGGTTCTTTGCGTAGAATACTGATTCATAATTACGCCTCCTGCTTTTCTATGCACGAAAGAAGGCTTACGCCCGTTATGCCGTTAAGCTCTTCCGTAGATCTAACTGAGGTATCCGTTATTTGTAATAAACAAGCGACTGCAAAACCCAACACCACGCCGATAACGCCGAAAATAACCAATATTTTTTTTGTGGAAAGATCTTTGCTTGCCGATATATAATTGATTCCGGAGCCTTCCGGTATGCGTTCCGTAACGTTAACGCTTATACCGCCGAACGACTCTTTCGCTTCCATTTTGATAGCAAACGCGTAAATGCGAACGAGTTTTTTTGCGACTTCGCCCGAAACGTTTTCAACGCTGATTACGATATTAACGCTATCGTCGGAATTTACGCTTTTAACCGTAACGGTATCGGTAGAAATCAACGTATCGGGGCGGTTATTTCCATCGTAAACGTATTTTTCCGCTTCTTTTTCGGTAAAAAACTCGTCTATATCTTGCTTATTGTCCGGCGTTCTGAATTTAAGATAATCATTATAATAATCGTTAGTCCTATCCAACACCTTGCCCGTTTTGCAAAAATCGAGCATCGTATTGTAATAAGCCATTTGTGTGTTGACAGCCGACGTATCGTAATTCCCCGACGAAGTGGAGACGTTATACGTAATGGTTTCTTGCGCGGTATACACGGGAGTGCGCAGCTTTGCGAAAGCAAATCCGACGAAGCACGCGGCAATAGCAACTGCAACGATAAGTACAAAATATTTTCTTAAGAGGAGAAAAATATCGATAGAAACACCTTCGTTTTTCTCGTCATAACAATTGTCTGCCATATTATTAACTTTTACCTCCGAATCAAAGCGCGTAGCGCTTTTTTCTTTTGTGTCGCGTCTGCGGTAAAATAGCCGCAAAATCAATCTATCGACCTATATATAGTAACATTAAACGGCGCAAAAAGCAATCTTTTCCGAACAAAACTTAATTATTCGAGGAAAATTTTATTTTTTCGGAAAAAATTTCGCCCGATTTAACCTTTATTTCTTTATCGCATACCGCGTACGCGGCTTTCTTGTGCGATATTATTATAAGCGTAACCTCTTTTAATTCTTTAAGTCTTGAAAGCAATTCCGCTTCCGTAGCTTCGTCTAAAGCGGAAGTAGCTTCGTCTAAAATAAGCACGTGCGCCCCGACGAGCAACGCTCTGGCAACGGCGATTCTTTGAATTTGCCCTTCCGATAATCCGACGCCGTTTTCCCCGACAACGGTGTCTAACCCGTCGGGCAATTCTTTAACGAAACTATCGCAACAGCTGATTTTTAAAGCCGAAGCGATTTCCTCTTCCGACGCGTCCGACTTAACGAAAGTAACGTTATCGCGCAGCGTTCCCGAAAAAAGCATATTGCCTTGCGGCACGTAAGAAAAAAGCGTTCTGACGGAGCAATCGGCGGCAATTCTTTCGCCGTCCGTTTTTTCTATAAAAATTTCTCCGCCGTCGGGCGCGTAAACGCCGAGCATCATTTTAACCAACGTGCTTTTACCTATGCCGGATATACCCGTTATCACGGCAAATTCGCCCTTTTCTATCTCGAACGACGCGTTTTTGAAAACCGGAGTTCTCCCGTAAGAAAAAGCGACGTTTTCACCGCGAATACTCTTCATTTCGGCATAAACTTTATCGGCGTTTATCCTTTCTAAGCAGTTTTCGTTTTCAAGCGATTCTATTTCCATAAGCCTTTCGGCTGAAGCGGTCATAGCGTAATACTTTGGAAAAACCGAAGAAAGCGACGCGAACGGAACTTGAACGTTATTAACCAATTGCAAAATGGCGGAAAGATCGCCGTAAGTCATTCCGGTATTCGCAAAAATCTTGGTCGCGCCGTATATAAGAGCGAAAAGATACCCTGCGCTGAAAATAAAGTTATAAACGGCATTGCCCGTAACGGAATAATTTTTACGACGCATTTTGACCTTAAAATTTTCTTCTTGAAGATTATCGGCTTTTTCGCAAATTTTGTCGTTTACGGAAAAAACCTTTACCGCAAGTACGTTTTCTACGCTTTCTTGCATAAAAGAACGAACTCTTCCGTCAGTTTCTTGCGCGCGCTTGTGCAAACTTTTCAATTTGCCGCGCAACAGCGTTATCGTAACAAAAACAAGCGCACCGCAAAGCGCGAACACAACCGCGAAAATCGGATCTAAAATCACTAAAGCTATCACCGCGCAAACAAGCCTTACTATTGCCGAAACGATTGTCGGAACAAGACTTGTAACGCCGTCGGCAACTACCGAAACGTCGCTTGAAAGCCTGTTAAGCAGTTCTCCGCTGTGATAATCACTGAGTTTTTCGTATTTCTTATTAAGAATTTGTGCAAAAATATAAGATTTATAATTTATTTCGAGCTTAGAGCGAATATGCTCCGTCAGTCCGTTTACGATTATGCGGAAAGCAAACTGCAAAACGACTATAACGACGATAAAAACCGAGCCTAATATAAGTTGGTTTTTATCACCGCCCGTCGCGCCGTTAACAATCATTCTCACGGCAAAAGCAAACGCTACGGATAAAACGGAAAAAAACGCGTTGGCAAGTATCAGCAACACGATATTCAGTCGTTGTTTTTTAGATTTTTCCGCCAGCCACTTAATGGGCTGCGTTTTGCTTTTTTTATTCATTACGTTTCTATCCGTTTTTATTTATTTGTTTTCTTTTCTTTTGTTTTTAAAAATCCGCTTAAGCGCGTACCCCCCCCCCGCGTTTATCTACGGTATACGTGGGAACGAGAACGCTTAACGATTCTTTCATTTTATCGGTTTCGGTATACGCTTCGTCAACGATTGCTTTCACCTTTTCAAACAACGTTGCCTCGTCAAAAGATATCGGCTTGCCGATAGAAATCATATCGTTTGCGGTTTTTTGCAAACCCTCTTCCGCCATAAGTCTTTCTTCGTAAAGCTTTTCACCCGGGCGCAACCCGATTTCAGTTATATCTATATCGACGTTCGGTTCGTACCCCGAAAGTTTTATCATATTTACGGCAAGGTCGTAAATTTTAACGGGATCACCCATATCCAATACGAAAATCTCACCGCCTTTAGCGTACGCGCCCGCTTGCAAAACCAAGCTTACGGCTTCTTGAATCGTCATAAAATAACGAATGATACGCTTATCCGTTATGGTAACGGGACCGCCTGCTTCTATTTGCTTTTTAAATAGCGGAACGACCGAGCCGTTAGAACCAAGAACGTTACCGAAACGCACCGCAACGTATTCGGTATCGTATTTTTTATCCATCGTTTGAACTATCATTTCGCACACACGCTTCGTTGCGCCCATAACGTTGGTGGGATTAACCGCTTTATCTGTGCTTATCAATACAAATCGGCTTACACCGTATCTTCCGGCAGCGTCCGCCACGTTATACGTTCCGCCGACGTTGTTCTTTATAGCCTCGTTAGGGCTTACCTCCATAAGAGGAACGTGTTTATGCGCCGCCGCGTGAAAAACGATTTGCGGACGGTATTCTTCAAATATGCTGTCTATGCGTTTTTTATCTCTTACAGAAGCAATAAGCGCGATAAGATTTAAATCGGGGTATTTTCTTACAAGCTCTTGCTGAATATCGTAAGCGTTGTTTTCGTAAATATCAACTATTATCAAGCGTTCGGGATTATGCGCGGCTATTTGACGGCAAAGCTCGCTGCCGATAGATCCGCCGCCGCCCGTAACCATAACGGTTTTGTTTTCAATATATCCCATAATTTCGTCTAAATTGACTTTTACGGAATCTCTGCCCAAAAGGTCGCTTATCTCAACGTCCCTCGCGTTGGATACCGTTAAGTTGCCATTAACCAATTGATACATACCGGGCAAAAGCTTAACCTTGCAACCCGTTTTTTGACATTCGCCTAGCACTCTTTTTATATCCGACTTGCTTGCGGAAGGCATCGCCACAACGATTTGCTCTATACTGTATTTTTTAGCGTAAAAAGCGATCTCGTCGGTAGAACCGACGATTTTCACCCCGTTGATTACAAGCCCGGCTTTCATCGGATCGTCGTCTATCGCGCAAACGGGATACATACTTATTTTATCCGACGATTTCACGTCTTTTATTATAAGCGAACCCGCGTCGCCCGCGCCGACGACCATAATTCTAACTCCGTGCTTTTTATCTTCGCTGTATTTTTGAACGGATTCTAACGCAACTATCAAGCGGTATGCGCATCTGATTCCGCCGAGCGCCGCTATATATGTGAGCGAAGCTATCACAAACCACTCTATCGTAAGTTTAGAAGACACCGCCGCCGAAACGCCGAAATACGCCCCCTCGATAATTCCCGCAAAAATAATTCTTATAACGTCGCTTACGTCCATATACCTAAGTAACTTGGTATATAATCCGAAAAACGCGTTTGCGGCTATCGCAACCACGAATGCGCCGGCAAACAACCAAGGTTCGGCATTCCCCGCGACGATATCGCAACCCGATAAAACTATGGCAATCACCCACGCAAAGCCAACGGTTAGCGCGTCAATCGCGGCGTAAGTAACGGTTTTAACGATTCTGTTATAATTAAAGCGTTTTCTCATACGGTTTTTCCTGTTCATCTTTCGTTCCTTTTATTTTTTCAACGGCTTTTGCAAGGTCTGCCTCGGTTAAGCCGTTTTCTTTTCTCTGATTTTCCGCGGAAGCGTGTTTTACGAATTTATCCTTTACTCCCATACATACCGTTTTGCAAGGCGTACCGTTATCGGAAATATCCGCCAACGTTTTTCTCACGTATTCACCGAATCCTCCGATCTCGCTGTTTTCTTCCAACGTGATTATCGGTAAATCGGAAATACTTTTTAGCATTTTCATATCTAACGGTTTAACCGACCTTGCGGCAATTACTCCGATACCCTTTTTATCCGAAGCGAAACGCTCCGCTAAATCTAACATATCGGGTCCCACCGCGATAATATTAAGCTCGTCACCCTCTTTAACTCTATGCCAAAGACTTTCTTCAAAAGACGGAAACTCTCTATCGCGTATCGCGCACTGTTTCGGATATCTTATCGCAACCGGTGCCGATAAAGATAAAGCGTAATCTATCGCGTTTTTCAAATCGGATATGCAACACGGTGCTAAAACCGTCATCTCCGGCAAATGCGATAAAAAAGACAAATCGAATACGCCTTGATGCGTTTTACCGTCCGAACCTACCAATCCCGCCCTGTCTATGCAAAAAACCACGGGCAATTTCTGAATACAAACGTCGTGCAAAATCTCGTCGTAGGCGCGCTGCATAAAGGTAGAATACACGCAAACCACCGGTTTTAACCCTCCGGCAGCCATACCCGCCGCAAGAGTTACGGCGTATTCTTCGGCAATGCCTACGTCAACAAAATTATCGGGATGTTCTTTTTCTACGCAAGCAAGCCCCGTTCCGTCTTTCATACCGGCGGTAAGAGCTATCACTCGCGAATCTTTTTCTATAACGCGGTTAAGTTTTTCACCGAGCGCGGCTGAAAAATCGCCGCAACCGCAAGATAGGCTTTTGCCTACGCCGTGATACAAATCGGCACGCTCTTCCGCTCTTTTTACACCTTTGCCCTTGACGGTTTTTATATGCAAAAAAACGGCTCTCTCGCTAGCGACGCGCTTTACGCCGCGCATTATCTCGGTAAGCGATTTCAAATCGTTGCCGTTAACCACTCCGACGTATTTAAACCCGAATTGTTCTATAACGTTAACGCCGTTAACAAGCCGTTTTATAAACTCCTTTATTCTTCTTAGAAAACGCGTAACGAAAGAGTTGCCGAAAACTTTTTTTAAAAAGCTTTTGCTTTTAACGTATCCGCGCTTAGTGGAACTCTTATTCAAAAAAGTGTATATGCCGTTTCGGTTTTTGCTGATAGACATACCGTTATCGTTAAATACGACGATTAACCCTTTAGGCTTTTTTTGAGAAGAGGTAAGCGCTTCTAAATTAAGCCCGTTAACAAGCGCGCCGTCACCGACAACGTTAACAACGTAATAATCGTCGCGCAAAGCGTCCCTCGCTTCGCAAAACCCGAGCGACGCCGCTATAGACGTGCCCGCATGCCCCGCGCCGAAAGAATCGTATTCGCTTTCTTCTCTATCGGGAAAACCCGAAATTCCCCCGTCAGTTCTAATAGAAGAAAATCCCGTTCTTCGCCCAGATAAAAGCTTATGCGCGTAGCACTGATGCCCCACGTCGAAAATAAGCTTATCCTTGGGAAAATCGAAAACGGAATAAAGCGCGATCGTCGCTTCGACTATGCCGAGATTAGAGGACAAATGCCCCCCGTTTTCACTGCACGTCGTAAAAATTATATTTCTAATCTCTTCGGCAAGGTCGGCACGTTCTTTGTTTGACAGAGCCTTTATATCCGAAGAGCGTTCAATGCTATCCAATACGCCCATAATATTTTCCGATAGATATATTTTACTACTTTTCGTCAGCTTTGTCAACGGCTATGAGCAATCTTATGCAAAGAGCGGCAAAAACCGTCAAAATATCGTCGAATAACCGGTTTTCTCGCTTGACAATCGCCGCCGAAACATTGTACAATTAAGAAAAAAGAAAAGGAAGCTTAATTATGCTTTGCGGAAAAAAACTATACGACTTTGCCTCGCTGGTTCTAGGCGTAGGCGTTAACTTGCAAAAAGGGCAAGGAATAGAAATCATTTGCCCCGTAGAAAAAAGCGACGTTGCCGAAGCCTTTGCCGAAAAAGCTTACGAAATGGGCGCAAAAATCGTAAATATTCGTTGGACGTGCGAAAAAACCGAGAGGATCAACTATCTTTATGCTGATAAATCCGCTCTTACGGATATACCCAAATGGCTTGTAGACAGCAGAAATTACCTTGTAAAAAAGGGGTTTTGTTACGTTGCGATAGACGCGGACGATCCGGACGCGTATAAAGACGTTCCTACCGACAAGCTCGCCGCGGTAAGTAAAGCCAAAGCCAAAAAACTTAAAGCTTTTTCCGACGAGGTAATGAGCAACGGCATACGTTGGTGCGTTGTTTCCGTTCCGACCGAAAAATGGGCGAAAAAGCTTTTCCCCTCTTCTACCTCGCCGTTAGAAGAACTTTCCGCCGCAATAGAAAAAACAATGCGCTTAGACGCCGCAAACCCGTATGAAGAATGGAAAAAACACGTGGCAACGCTTAACCGTCGCGCGGAATTTTTAAACGGCAAAAACTTCGAGTATTTACATTACGAAAGCGCTAACGGAACAAATCTTACCGTAGGATTAGCCGAAAATCACGTATGGCTTTCCGCACAAGAAAAAGCGAAAGACGGAATACCCTTCGTTGCAAATATGCCCACGGAAGAGGTATTTACCGCTCCGCATACAGACAAAACAGACGGCGTCGTAAAATCCTCTATGCCGCTTTCTTATAACGGTCAGCTGATAGACGGATTTTCGCTTACCTTTAAGAAAGGCAAAATAGTGGATTTTTCGGCAAAACAGGGTTACGATTTACTGAAAAAACTAATAGAAACGGATAAAGGCACGCTATCCTTAGGCGAAGCGGCTCTTATAGGCAAAAGCTCGCCCATCGCCAAAAGCGGTATACTTTTCTTAAACACATTGTTCGACGAAAACGCAAGTTGCCATTTTGCTTTCGGCAAGGCTTACCCCACCACCGTTAAAGACGGTGAAAAGCTTTCGCTTGCCGAACTTAAAGCACTCGGTGCAAACGATTCCGTAGAACACGTAGACTTTATGATAGGAACAAACGACTTATCGGTAACCGGTATCGATCATAACGGTAACGAAACCCCGATTTTTATAGACGGAGATTGGGTAATTTAACCTTTTGCTTTACATAAATTTTGCAGTAGCTACAACTTAAAACGGCTATTGTACCGTAGTTTATATATAAAATTTTAAGGAGAAAAAAATTATGCAAATAACAAAAGATATTTTCAGCGTTGGCGTAAACGACTATAACGTAGATCTTTTTGAAGGACAATACGTTGTAGAAAACGGAATGGCTTACAACTCTTACGCTATAAAAGACGAAAAAATTGCCGTTTTAGACACGGTTAGCGAAGGATTCGGCGAAGAGTGGCTTAATAATATAGAAACAGCTTTAGACGGCAAACAACCCGATTATCTTATCGTTCAACATATGGAACCCGATCATTCGGCAAACGTTACGCTTTTTTGCGATAAATATAAAAATGCGATAGTCGTTTCCAATCAAAAGGCGTTTACGATGATGCAAAACTTTTTCGGCGAATCTTACGAAAACAGACGTTTGATTGTTAAAGACGGCGATACCCTATCCCTTGGCGCGCATACGTTGCGTTTTATTTTTGCACCGATGGTTCATTGGCCGGAAGTAATGCTATCTTATGACGAAAAAACGGGCGTTTTATTCTCTGCGGACGCGTTCGGAAAATTCGGAACGACGGACGCGCAAGAAGACTGGGCTTGCGAAGCGAGAAGATACTATTTCGGAATAGTTGGCAAATACGGCGTTCAAGTACAAGCCTTGCTTAAAAAAGCCACTTCTCTCGATATTAAAACCATTTGTCCGCTGCACGGCCCCGTTCTTTCGGAAAACTTAAACTATTATCTCGATTTATACGACAAATGGTCTTCGTATAAAGCCGAAGTAAGCGGAATATTTATAGCATACACCTCGGTTTACGGTAATACCGAAAAAGCCGTTATGCTTCTTAAAGAAAAATTAGAAGAAAAAGGGGTTAAAGTTTCCGTCAGCGATTTAGCGAGAAGCGATATCGCCGAAAACGTAGAAGACGCATTTAAATACGATAAAATCGTTCTTGCAACCACAACGTATAACGGAGATATATTCCCCTTTATGCACGACTTTATCGTAAGACTTGTCGAGCGTAACTACCAAAACCGCACGGTTGCGTTGATAGAAAACGGTTCTTGGGCACCCGTCGCGGCAAAAAAAATGCGCGAAATGCTTTCTTCTTGTAAAAATCTTACGTTTACCGAAAACACCGTATCTATCTTATCGTCGATAAATCAAAACGTAAAAGAAAAAATCTCCGCTCTTGCGGAAGAATTGGCTAAATAACTACACTGTTTATAATTAAGCGGCGAGCTTTTAAGCTCGCCGCTTAAATTTTGCTTAATA
>CAZXOQ010000044.1:0-9621 GCA_964642415.1 uncultured Christensenella sp.
GTTTATATATTTATAAAAAATTTTTTTGTTTTTTAAAAACCCTCGCTACGCGCAATAGATTTCCGATATAAAATTTCCCGTTTTTAACATTATGTTTAATAAATACTCAACAACCGCTTATTGTGTTTTAAGCTAAAAACCAATAAAACACTGATTATATTTAAGCTGTTTAATTTATTAAAAGACGGCTTGAAATTTTGAAATCTTAACATTTTACACGCCATAAACGCAACAACCCCCGTCAAAGACGGCAAAGATAGAACCGTTCCGCGCGCTATCGCGCTAGATTGCACGGCAACAAAATACCTTGCAAGCAAAGCGTCAACTTCTTCTATTATAAACTATAAGAAGCAATCTTTTATCTAATGATAGAAGATTGCTTCTTGTTTTTCCGTAAAACGTAAGTTTTTTACACTTCTTATAGTGTGAAACACGGCGAAGTTGCTGCTCCTTGCGAGCAAAGCATCAACTTCTTGTATTATAAACTATAAGAAGCAATCTTTTATCTAATGATAGAAGATTGCTTCTTGTTTTTCCGTAAAACGTAAGTTTTTTACACTTCTTATAGTGTGAAACACGGCGAAGTTGCTGCTCCTTGCGAGCAAAGCATCAACTTCTTGTATTATAAATTATAGCCTATATTGATTGCGTTAAGGTTTTTATCGTATAATTCCGGATGTTTCGCCGAAACAACTTTTTTAAGAGCCGCTTGCATACAGCCCGTATCGAACCCCGTTTCTTTCAAAATCTTGCCGGTAATAATCATATTGGCAAGCGTCGGCGTGCCTGCGTCGGCAGCAAGACGAGTTGCCGGAATATAAAAGGCGGTTACGTCCGTTCTTTCTACCTTTCTTTCTATAAGGGTGCTGTCAATAAAAAGCTTTGCTCCCGGAAGGGCTGCTTTTTCAAACTTATCTAAAGAGGGCAAATTCATACAAACAAGAACGTCCGGATTAGAAACAATGGGCGAGCCCACGGCTTCATCGCTGATTATTACGCTGCAGTTTGCAGTGCCGCCGCGCATTTCCGGCCCGTAAGAAGGCAACCAACTAACCTGCTTTCCGTTCATAAGACCGTTGTACGCAAGAAATTTACCCGCAAATAAAACGCCTTGTCCGCCGAAACCGGTTATAAGTATTTGATTTGTCATATTACTTATTCTCCTTTTCTTTATCCTTATAAACGCCGAGCGGATAATAAGGAATCATCTTTTCGTCAATCCACTTAAGCGCGTTTTCGGGCGTCATTCCCCAATTGGTAGGACAAGAAGAAACAACTTCTATAAGCGAAAATCCCTTTCCGTTAACTTGATTTGTAAACGCGCGCTTTATCGCTTTTTTAGCCGCGAGAACGTTTTTAACGTTATTAACGGCTACGCGTTCTATATAATAAGGCGCGTCAAGCGCGGAAAGCAATTCGCATACCCTTATCGGATATCCGACCGTTTTTACGTCCCTTCCGTAAGGCGAAGTTTGCGTTACTTGCCCCGGCAAAGAGGTGGGCGCCATTTGACCGCCCGTCATTCCGTAAATAGCGTTATTGACGAATATAACGGTGATATTTTCGTTACGGGTTGCCGCGTGAACGGTTTCAGCCATTCCGATCGAAGCGAGATCCCCGTCGCCCTGATAAGTAAATATCACGTTATCGGGCATAGCGCGTTTAAGCCCCGTAGCAACCGCGGGAGCTCTTCCGTGAGCGGCTTCTACCATATCGCACGTAAAATAGTCGTACGCCATAACCGAACAACCGACGGGCGCAACGCCTATCGTTTTTCCGTCTATACCCAACTCGTCTATAGCTTCGGCAACTAATCTGTGAATTATTCCGTGAGTGCAACCGGGGCAATAATGCAACGGCGCATCAGTCAATGCTTTGGGTTTATCGAATACTTTCATTATTCATTACCTCCTGCAGCTTTGATTATACTGTCTAATACTTGCTCCGGCGAAGGAATCATTCCGCCCGTACGGTTACATAAATGCACGGGGCGCGAACAACGTATCGCAAGCTCTACGTCTTCTATCATTTGCCCCATAGAAAGCTCTACCGAAACGAAAGCTTTTGCGGTTTTAGCCGCGTTAAACAACGCTTTTTTCGGGAAAGGCCAAAGAGTTATAGGTCTTATAAGCCCTGCCTTTATACCCTTTGCTCTCGCCGCGCGAACGGCGTTTTTAGAAACCCTTGCCGCAATGCCGAAAGCAACGACTATAACGTCGGCGTCTTCCGTCATAAATTCTTCGTATTTAACCTCGTTTTCTTCTATCAGCTTATATCTTTCAAATCTTTCTATATTGGTTTTTTCAAGCTGTTCGGGGTTAAGGTAAAGCGAATTTATTATATTATGTTTGCGTTTGCCTTCTGTTCCGGTAACAGCCCAAGGCTTTTCTATTTTTTCGGTTACGGGCGAAGGAAGCGAAACGGGTTCCATCATTTGCCCCATAGTTCCGTCGGCAAGCAACATTACGGGCATACGGTATTTATCAGCCAAGTCGAACGCAGACATAGTTAAATCCGCCATCTCTTGCACGGACGCGGGAGCAAGAACGATTAAATGATAATCGCCGTGTCCGCCGCCCTTTGTCGCCTGAAAATAATCAGACTGAGAGGGCTGTATTCCGCCAAGACCGGGACCACCGCGCTGAACGTTAACGATAAGCGCCGGAAGATCCGCACCCGCTATATAAGAAATACCCTCTTGCTTAAGCGATATTCCCGGACTAGACGAAGAGGTCATTACACGGAACCCCGCGCCTGCCACTCCGTAAACCATATTGATTGCGGAAATTTCGCTTTCCGCCTGTAAAAACGTTCCGCCGATTTTAGGCATGCGCTTAGACATATAAGCGGCAACTTCCGTTTGCGGCGTTATCGGATATCCGAAATAGTGACGGCAACCTGCGGCGATAGCGGCTTCGGCAATCGCTTCGTTGCCCTTCATAAGAACTTTATCGGTCATAAATTATCTCCTTTATTTTTCTACGGTTATAACGCAATCGGGGCACATAGTGGCGCAAAACGCGCAACCTATGCAAGCTGAAGCATCCGTCACCTTTGCGGGCGAATGTCCCTTTCGGTTAATTTTTTCTTTATCGATTTCCACGATATGCTTAGGGCATGCGGTAACGCATAGTCCGCAACCCTTGCAAAGCTCTTCGTTAAAAGTTACTTTTGCCATTTTATTCTCCTTTAATCTCAAAATATTTATCTTCAAGCCGCAAAGAAAAAGCGTTTTCTATATCCGTTGCGATTTTCTCTTCGACGGTAGTGGCGATTATCGGCAATCCGGAAAGTTCCGACAATTTTTCCGCTTGCGCTTGCGTAGTCAAAACGTCGCTTGCGCGCGTTTCTTCCGCCACGTTCGAATTATTGATTATTGCGGAAAAAGGGATTCCGCCGGCGGATTCTATTTCGCGCATAACGCAAAGCGCGTCATTTGCCGTTCGCGTGAGCGGTCTATAAAAATTGGCTACGAAAATCATTTCGTAATCTTTTTCAGCTAAAATATCGGGGGCATAACGCCCCAACGCCAACGCGCCCCTGTCATCGCCGCCGATATCTAAAACAACTCGCTTTGACTTATCGGCTATCGCGCCGTAAATCTCTTTAGGCAACGCCGGCAAATCGACGTTCGTATTGGCGTATGCCGGAAAAACGGTTTCTACGCCTGCCCTTTTAAGCCTTTCGGCACTGTCTTTGGTTCTAAAATACGGATTGACGATATCTAAATCTATTATAGCGCAATCTAAGCCGTTTTCTTTAAGTTTAACGGCGTAATTTACAGCCACGTTGGTTTTTCCGCTGCCGTAATGCCCCGAAAAAAGCGTTACGCGTTTAACGGGAACGGAAAACCCGTTCAGTCGCATACCTTTACGCTCCAACCGAATTCGTCTTTAGCCTTGCCCCATTGAATAGCGGTTATGTCGTCGTAAAGCTTTTGCGTTACCGCGCCTATCTCGTTATTGTTGATAACGTGTTCTTCGCCCTTAAAATAAAGCTTGCCGATAGGCGAAATAACCGCCGCCGTACCCGTGCCCCACGCTTCTTCGAGCGAGCCGTTTTTAGCTGCGTCAAACAATTCTTCGGCAGAAACAAGACGTTCTTCTACGGTATAGTATGCCGGAAAAACGGTTTCTACGCCTGCCCTTTTAAGCCTTTCGGCACTGTCTTTGGTTCTAAAATACGGATTGACGATATCTAAATCTATTATAGCGCAATCTAAGCCGTTTTCTTTAAGTTTAACGGCGTAATTTACAGCCACGTTGGTTTTTCCGCTGCCGTAATGCCCCGAAAAAAGCGTTACGCGTTTAACGGGAACGGAAAACCCGTTCAGTCGCATACCTTTACGCTCCAACCGAATTCGTCTTTAGCCTTGCCCCATTGAATAGCGGTTATGTCGTCGTAAAGCTTTTGCGTTACCGCGCCTATCTCGTTATTGTTGATAACGTGTTCTTCGCCCTTAAAATAAAGCTTGCCGATAGGCGAAATAACCGCCGCCGTACCCGTGCCCCACGCTTCTTCGAGCGAGCCGTTTTTAGCTGCGTCAAACAATTCTTCGGCAGAAACAAGACGTTCTTCTACGGTATAGCCCTTGCTTCTAAGCAGTTCTATGCACGATTTTCTGGTAATACCGGGAAGAACCGAACCCGTAAGCGCAGGCGTTACGATTTTGCCGTTTATTTTGAACATAACGTTCATCGCGCCCACTTCTTCTATATACTTTCTTTCAACGCCGTCAAGCCACAATACTTGAGTATAACCTCTCTTTTCGGCTTTAACGCCGGCTCTTAAGCTTGCCGCATAGTTGCCGCCGCATTTAGCGTATCCCGTACCGCCGCGAACGGCGCGAACGTCTTCGTCTTCTATCGCTATTTTTACCGGATTAAGCCCTTCCGCATAATAAGCGCCGACGGGCGAAAGAATTATTATAAATGTTGCTTTTTTAACCGCGTGCACCCCCAAGAACGGATCTGCGCCGATCATAAACGGGCGAATATACAAAGACGTACCCTCGCTGTGCGGAACCCAATCTTTTTCTAATTCTACAAGCGTTTCCATCGCTTTTAGCGCAAACTCTTCGTCAAGCTGCGGTAAACAAAGTCTTTCGGCGCTGTTGTTCATTCTCTTTATATTTTCCGTCGGACGGAATAAGCGTATTCCGTCTTTGCAACGGTAAGCCTTTAGCCCCTCGAAAATCTCCGTTCCGTAATGAAGAACGGATGACGCCGGATCGATCGAAAGCGGTCCGTACGGAATTATTCTCGCGTCGTACCAGCCTTGCTCGTCACTGTAGTCCATAACGAACATATGGTCGGTAAAAATCTTACCGAAACCAAGTTTGCTTTCGTCCTGAGGTTTTGCCTTCGGACAAGCAGTTTTAGTGATTTTTATTTCCATAATATAAAACTCCTTTCTCAAAGTTTGTTTCTCTGAATTTTTCCGCTCGTGGTTTTGGGAAGCTCTTCTCTGAACACCACTATTCTCGGATACTTATACGGCGCGGTCTTGCTTTTTACGTAGTTTTGTATTTCTTTTTTAAGCTCTTCCGTTCCTACCGTGCCTTTGGTTAATACGATTGACGCTTTTACCACTTGCCCTCTTAACTCGTCGGGCGCTGCCGATACTCCGCATTCTAATACGTACGGTAATTCCATTATTACGTTTTCTATCTCGAACGGTCCTATTCTGTATCCGGACGACTTTATTACGTCGTCTTTTCTTCCGACGTACCAATAGTACCCGTCCTCATCTCTCCACGCGGTATCTCCCGTATGATAATAGCCGTCATGCATGGCTTCGCGCGTTTTTTCTTCGTCGCGATAATAACCGATAAACAACCCGCAAGGCGCACCCTCTTTTATGTTTATGCAAATTTCGCCCACTTCACCGTCCGCAACGGGTTTATCGTCATCGGAAAGCAATTCGACTTTATATAAAGGAACGGGCTTACCCATAGAACCGAGTCTGACTTTTGCGCCGACGAGATTTGCCAAAACGCAAGTGGTTTCAGTTTGACCGAAGCCCTCCATTATTTTAAGCCCCGTACACGCTTCAAATTGTTTAAATACTTCGGGGTTAAGCGCTTCGCCCGCGGTTGTCATATGCTCTATAGAAGAAAGATCGTAATGAGAAATATCTTGCTTAACCATCATTCTAAGCATAGTGGGCGGCGCGCAAAAGGTTGTTATGCCGTATTTTTTGAAAAGCGGCAAAATATCGTCCGCATCGAAACGATCGAAATCGTAAACGAATATAGGCGCTTCGCAAAGCCATTGTCCGTAAATCTTGCCCCACGCCGCCTTTGCCCAACCCGTATCGGATATCGTAAAGTGCAAGCCGTCGGGATTTACGCAATGCCAATATTTAGCCGTATGAAAATGCCCTAACGGATACTTACAGTTATGCGCGGCAATCTTAGCGTTGCCCGACGTGCCGGACGTAAAATACATCATCATAAGGTCGTTGCCGCAAGTGGAATTTTCGCTTCTTAAAAAACTTTCAGAAAACAACTTGTATTCATTGTCGAAATCTCGCCAACCGTCGGGCGCTCCGTCCACGGCAATCTTGTTGACAACGGGGTTAATCTCTATTGCGGCGTTCACCTCTTTAAGAACCTCCCCGTCCGCAGTACAAACGACGGAGCTTATCCCCGCGGCTTTAAGTCGATAAGATATGTCGTGTTCTTTAAGCTGATTGGGCGCGGGTATGGCTATCGCGCCTATTTTAATAAGACCTATAAGCGCAATCCAAAACTGATAATGCCTTTTTAATATAAGCAACACCTTGTCGCCGCGTTTTATGCCGAGAGAGCTGAAATAGTTTGCCGCTTTTGCGGAAGCTTTTTTCAAATCACCGAAAGTAAATCTGCGTTCAACCTTATTTCTGTCAAGATGCAGCATAGCAAGCTTATCGGGGCGTTCCGTTCCGAGCTTATCTATTACGTCGAAAGCAAAATTAAAGCGATCTTCGTTTTTGAATTTTATATCGACAAGCTCGCCCGTTTCGGTTTCTTTCACGGAAACGAAATCTTCCCACACTCTGCGGCGCGTCGGCTTATTTTTTAGCGGAAGAGTTATAAACTCCCTTACGCCGCTATGCGTAAACGAAGACGCCGGTTCGCCGTTCGGATTAAGCACTATCGCATAAAACAAGCAATCGTCGCCGTCTGCGGCAATCATTCCGTGGGGAGTTCCGCTATCGTAATAAACGGTATCGCCTTCGTGCAAAACCTCTACGTGATTGCCTATTTGAACTTTAAGCGCGCCCTTTATGATAATATCGCATTCTTGCCCTTCGTGCGAGGTTAATTCAATCGGACGAGATTGAGCTTCTTCGCTATAAACCGAACGAACGTAAAGCGGTTCGGCAATTCTGTTTTTGAAAGCGGAAGCAAGGTTATAATACACCATGCCGTGCGCTTGTTCTATTTTTTGCCCCTCGCCGTTTCTAACGACGGTATAGCCTGCAAGCTTTGGGCTAGAACCCTCTATTATATCGGTAACGTCTACGCCGAAAACCTGCGCGCAACGATATAAAAAAGCAAAGTTAAGATCCATATCGCCGCGTTCGCAAGCGAGATATTCGTCTACAGTAACGCCCACTTCGCGAGCAATTTCACGAACGTCTAGTCCGGCAATAGAACGCAATTCGCGTATTCTTGCCGCCACCTCTTTAATTTTAACGTCAAGCGATTTATCCGTCATTTATAATCCTCCGTAATAAAAAAATCCGTCTCAAAGAATAACCTTCTTTGAGACGGATGTAAATAATCCGCGGTACCACTCAAATTGCGCGTTGCGACGCGCCACTCAAACTCTAACAAGTTTTGTACTTTAACGCAGCCTATACGGGAAGAGTCTACTCCGCAAAAAGCGTTTCTTTCCTCCGGCTTGGAAACTACATCGCTCGAACGCCGCCGATAACTTTCACCAACCGTTATCTCTCTGAAGACGGATTATGCCGAAACGAACTTTTCTTCATCGCCTTTCTATTTGATTTTAACACATTGACGTCGGATTGTCAATTATTTAATACAATTTCTCAAAGTTTATTTCTCTGAATTTTTCCGCCCGTAGATTTAGGCAATTCATCTCTGAATACCACTATTCTCGGATACTTATACGGCGCGGTCTTGCTTTTTACGTAGTTTTGTATTTCTTTTTTAAGCTCTTCCGTTCCTACCGTGCCTTTGGTTAATACGATTGACGCTTTTACCACTTGCCCTCTTAACTCGTCGGGCGCTGCCGATACTCCGCATTCTAATACGTACGGTAATTCCATTATTACGTTTTCTATCTCGAACGGTCCTATTCTGTATCCGGACGACTTTATTACGTCGTCTTTTCTTCCGACGTACCAATAGTACCCGTCCTCATCTCTCCACGCGGTATCTCCCGTATGATAATAGCCGTCATGCATGGCTTCGCGCGTTTTTTCTTCGTCGCGATAATAACCGATAAATAATCCGACGGGCGCACCGTTTTTAACGTTTACGCATATTTCACCCACTTCGCCCGTCGCGACGGGTTTGTCTTCGTCGTTTAACAGTTCCACTTGATACTGCGGCGACGCCTTACCCATAGAGCCGATTTTGGGTACAGTACCGGCAAGGTTTGCTATCGTGAGAGTGGTTTCCGTTTGACCGAAGCCCTCCATAATATCCAATCCCGTAAGCAACTTAAATTGTTTATGCACTTCGGGGTTTAACGCTTCGCCCGCCGTCGTCATATGGCGTATCGACGAAAAATCGTACTTAGATAAATCTTCTCTTATCATCATTCTGAGCATAGTAGGCGGCGCGCAGAAAGTGGTTATCTGATATTTTGCAAACATCGGCAATAGGTCTGACGCTTTAAATCTGTCGAAATCATAAACGAATACAGCGCCTTCGCACATCCACTGCCCGTATAACTTGCCCCAAAGCGATTTACCCCAACCCGTATCGGATATCGTAAAGTGCAAACCGCCTTTTTCGCAACAATGCCAATACTTTGCCGTTACAAAATGTCCTAAAGCGTAGGTATGCTTGTGTTCCGCCATTTTAGAATTGCCCGTAGTGCCCGACGTAAAGAACATAAGCGCGGGTTCCTCGCCGCAAGGATAGTCAACGGGTTTATTATAATGCGAAGAAAACAAGCCGTATTCTGCGTTAAAATCACGCCATCCCTCTTTTACTCCGTTAACGGCGACTTTTACTTTAAGCTTGCCGTATTCTTTATCGGCATTGTCTACTATGTCAAGCACGCCGTCTTCGGCAGTACAAACGATTGCGTCAACGCCTGCCGAAGTAAAACGGTATACGTAGTCGTGTTCTTTGAGTTGGCTTGTCGCAGGAATCGCTATCGCGCCCAACTTGTGCAACGCGACCATACAAAACCAAAACTGATAGTGGCGTTTAAGCACCAGCATAACCTTATCGCCGCGCTTTATACCCAAAGAGGTAAAATAATTTACGCATTGATTAGAGGCGTTTTTGATATCTTTAAAGGTGAATCTGCGTTCTAATTTGTTTTTATCGAGATGCAGCATAGCAAGCTTATCGGGGGTTTTATCCGCAATCGCGTCTACAACATCGAAACCGAAGTTAAACGTATCGGTATTTTTAAACTCGATAGACTTTAA
>CAZXOQ010000045.1:0-9584 GCA_964642415.1 uncultured Christensenella sp.
TCCTACCCCCCACCCTCAAAAACCGAGCAGGTGACGGTTACTTTTGACGTCAACGGCGGCAGCAAAGTTGAACCGATTACCTTAGATAAAGGAGAAAAATTAGAGAGTTTACCGCAAACGTATTTAACGGGCAATTCGTTTGACGGTTGGTATACCGATAAAGCGTTGACTAAAGAATTTAGCGCGGATGCGACAATCGATAAAGATTTAACGTTGTATGCGGGATATTCAGAGATTATAGTTGACGTAAACGTTACAAAACCCACAACGCAATACATAGAAGACGCCACGCCCGATCATTCGGTTACTATTATAACTTCAAAATCTTATAGCAAAGAAGAATTTTTAAGAGAAATAAAGATAGATGCCGTGACCGGTATTTTGCCATGGGAATACCCCACGGAGATAGACGATAGCTTGCCTGAAGATATCGGCGGATGGTTAGACGTTACAATATCCGGTTTCGAGTATACCGTATCGCCTAAAGAGATAGAGTTTAACGGCAAAGGCGTTTACGCGTATTCTGACGGCAAATTGTATAAAATAACTATACCCGCAAGTATGAGATTTAAGGGGCTTGAGGATAGCGTTGTAGAATACAGCTTCAGAGTAAAAGCGGAAAAAAAGGACAGCGTTACCGATAACGTAGAATATTCAGACAACAAAATACATTTCGTTGCCAAAGAGGACGTTTTAAATATTAAAGATATCACAAAAATCGAACAGGAAGAGAGTATCACCAAGGTTGAATCTTTTTCTTCTACAATCTCTTATATAAAAGACGAAAACGGTTATTATAACTTGCTGTTTTCAAACACGATTTATGATAAATATAAATTTGAAAAGGATAATATCCTATGTATCGGTAACGGCAAAGAGTTAGACGTTGATTCTATATTTGTTAAAGTTACTGACGTTATGGCAAGATCGTTTGATAGCGATGATAATCCTACCGAATATTTGATATTGGCAATCGACGCGGAGATAGAAGAGGTTTTCAGCGAAATAGACGTTAATTATAATAAGCCGATAACCGCGGAAGAAATTATCAACGGTTTAGATACCGAATCTATGACAGAAACGCTTAAAACAAACGGCAGCGTAGACAAAGTAACTAACTTAATGACCAACTTGCTTCTTATCAGCGACGAAGTGCAAGCAGTATATGCAGAAGACCGTAAAGCAACGCAATATCGCGGCGGCATAGATCCCGATACGGGCTTGCCCGAGTTTTGCAGCAATACGTCTATTAGCAACGAAGCAACGTTATTAAAGGTAAATTTATTGAAAGGCGCCGAGGTTTCTATCAGCGTAGGCGTAGGGCATAATCCCAATTTTGACTCGGCATATACCGACGAATTTGTTGCGCTAAAAATAACCTTTTCTTACGAAACGGTTATAAAAAACAGATTAGAAATAAAAGCCGAAATAGTGTTTACTCAGTTTTTGGCTGCTTCCGCACAGGGATATTTAGAATACGAACTTGGCTTTTTTTCGCTTAAGTATGCGGAATTCGACGCGGCTGTAAACTTATATTCGCAAACGGATTTCGATTTCAAAATCCTTGTAAGAACGGTAAAACCCGACGGGGTTGACAGCAACAACGGCAACAATAACAATAAAAAAGACGACGATAATAAATTTGAAGACATAGCCGAAAAAATAACCGAAAAACTTAAGAACGAAGAGGGCGACGATCCTAACAACTTAGTGGCGGAATTAAAAAGTATGTTAGAATCCGAAAGCGGATATTTAGAGTTGTTTAGAGCGCCTATTTTAAGAATACCTATCGATATCATACCGGGGTTGCCGGTTATGAGGGTGACCGTAGAGTTAGACTTTTTAATAGAAATGAACTTTGCGGCAGGTTTTTCGGCGCATATGTCCGTATTAGAAGCCGTTCAGGTAGGTGTCAAGGGAGATACGAGAACAAAAACCGTATCTTCTTATAAATACGATAACTTGCCTGGCAGCAACCAATATGCCGTTCAGCTATCCGCTTGCGGATATTTAGGATTCAGAGCGGGCTTTAAGGGCGGTTTATCTTTAAGCTTTTGCGGACTTTCGTCTTTAGGTAAGGTGGGCGTTTACGTATACGTAGGGCCTTACGTAGATATTTACGGATTTGCGCAAGCAACGTTTGCCAAATACGGCGGCACGGTTAGTCAATCGTTAGTAGGCGGCTATTACGTAGAAATCGGTATTTTCTTAGACGTAACGTTAGAAGCGAGATCGGATAAGTTCGGCGTTAAAGTAGGCACTTCTTTATTTAATAAAAAGTGGCCGCTTATCACCTTCGGCAATAAAGACGTTTTAATAACGATAGCTACCAACGATATAGAAGAAACTATTTATTTAGAAAACACGGGTGAAGATACGGCTTCGGCATCGGTAAATATATTGCCTAAGCTGCAAGGAACGTATTTAGATATAACTACGGGCGAAACAAAGGTGAAAGATATTCCGTGGGATAAAGTAGGGCTAAGAATGTCTTCGTCTAGCTTCTTTTATGATAAAGGCACGGAAACGATATATTACAAAAACTTGCACAGCACAAAACCCATAACCGAAACTTGTACCGCAACGTATAATTACAAAGGTTCTATATTGCAATTTAACACTACCGCGGCTAAAGCCAAAGAGCTTTATCCGTTTGCGTCGGTTAAGGTGGTTTATTACGATTCTACCAAAATAGATAAAGAATTTGCCGGCAAAGAAGTTAGCGTAAAAATTTATTCCGAAGTTGACGGCAAAAAAGAATTGTTAGAAGAGAAAAAGGTTATTACCGGTACGATTATCCACGATTACGCAAAGTTAGATCCTTATAAATACGCAAATATCAGTTGGGATAAACTTCCGTATCAAACACCGATAGCCAAAGATACCGAATTTGTTTGTTCCGGCGAGCTAAGGCAGGTTTATATCGCGTTTATTTGGTATGACGTAGATAACGACGTATGGCTTACCGACGTTCGCGCATGCAATTTAGGCGAAGTTCCTATCGCGCCGGAAGTTCAAAGTAAGGGCAAGGTAACGCACGTAGGATGGTACGGTTATGACGGCATAAACTGCAACGTTAAACACACCCCGAGCGAATGTACTGAGCCGGGCAAAACGGTTACAGTCGACGATATGTGGGTATACGGCTATTTTATCGATAGCACGTATGGCAAAGACGTAACTAAAGGGTTAGTTGATTTCGACGTGCCCGAAAAAAATAACGACTTTGATTATTACGGGCAATTGTTTGATTCAAAGTATAAGTCAGACATGGGTTTTGCTTGGTATTATTCGGTTGCAAGCATTTACGTTGCAAAATACGAATACGATGATTGCAAGTTAACCGTTCATCATTGTGTAGAAGAAGACGTTCCCGATGACGAATATACTATTACTTTCCGCCGTGAGCCTACAACCTATGCTACGTATAATCCGCTAAAATACAATTTAGTCGGCTATGCGTTAGAAGAAAACGGCGAAGTCGTATACAACACAATATACGAATTAGGCGCTTTAAAGAAAGACGTAGAGTTATATGCAATATACGAAAGGAGAGTTGTTAACGGAATCAAATTGTACCGTTATAACGCGGAAACAAACGAATACTCGTTATATAAAACCACTTCACTTTTCGGCGGACAGAGGGTAAGAGATTTAGGCGAAAAAGATCTTGCCGCGATAAAAACCGTTGAAGCGGCAGACGGGGTAGAATGTTCGTATTTGTGGCTTAACGAAAAAGTCGGTGATGAATTTGAATATATAGACGAGAGCACCGTATGCTCCGATTCTATGAGTATCTATCCGATTTTTAGTAGAAAGGTTAAGATAACTTTCGATTCGGGTGACGGAATAATCCCCGATATAGAGAACCCAAACAAAAAACAAGAGGTTGATTATGCGGAATCTTATAACGGCTATAGGTTAGTTTTAGATTTTACCACCTGCCTAAAATATTTAAGCGGTGAAGAAGCTGCTAAATACAATTGCAAACACGTCGGTTGGAAGAATGAATCTACCGGTGAGGTTTTGCTTCTTAAAGATTCTAAGGTAACTTATTGCGATAAAGCCACTACGTTTACGGCGGTTTATGAAAATATTTTAAGAAAAGACTACAGTGTTTCTATAACAACGCCGTATAGCACGTTACAAGACGGTTCAACAGAAATCGTACGCGATAACTTAACTTATGAAGAGTTTTTAGAATATAAAAACGCGTACGATAATTGGACTCCCTCCAATTATCGTGACGATGAAAATCACTGTACTTATGAGCAAAAAGGTTTAATGGACCTATCAAAAGAAAACCGCTATGAGATTAGTTATATGTTTACGCCTGTAATCGATAAGTATACGGTAGAATTAAATTTAAACGGCGGTGAAAACGTTAACGACAGTGCGGTTGTTTATCTCGATAAAGAATGGGGTAGCGAAATAGATTTATCTAAAGTGCAATCGACAAGAGATGACGACTACGGCACGTGGGAACCGATAAACTGGTCTGATACCTATGGCAACACGTATTCTTTAGACGCTAAGTATAAAGTGCTTGGCAACGACACCATAACGTTGAATTGGAAAATAGTTACTTATAAAGATTATACTATTACCTTCTATTTAGACGACGTTAATATCGGCGAAAACAAATATCATAAAGACGATTCGCTTGAATCGATCGGCAAGCCTAAAGAGGCAGACGGCAAAGTGTTTAGCGGTTGGGAATGGGTAGATCCGTATAACGGCTATAAAATAATAGAACCTCAAACCAAAATGCCTGCAAAAAATTTATATTTATACGGCACTACTAGTTCGGTGTATATTTATTATTTGGTAGACGGCATAGAAATCGCTAAAGAAGAAGGCAAAGTCGCTTACGAAGAAAACGTAAAAGAAGCGTACGTTAAAGAGGGATACACCGTTACGCCTTGGGAAACTTCAGACGTATTGGTTACAAACGGTAAGTTTACAATGCCTGAAAAAGACGTTAAGTTTACCGCAACGACTTCTGTTAACAGCTATAAAGTAACCTATTATCATAAAGATAATGTTTACGGCGAGCAAAGCTTTGATTTCGGCACGCGCGTCACCTTGCCTAAGTTACCCACAGAAGAGGGCGTCGAATACGTTTGGTTTAGCGAAGAGGTTAAGCTGTTCGACACGGGATTTTATATGCCTGCAAAAGACGTTACGATAAAAACCGTATCGGCTGAAAATACGGTATACGTAATTTATTACGTCAACGATGAAATCGTAAGCTACGCAAAAACAGCCTCGGGACAATTGACCTCTGTAATAGATTATTCTTTATATGCAAAAGAGGGCAAAACCTTTAGCGGTTGGTATAGCCCGAACGTGACGATACAAGAGGATTATTCGTTTACCGTCGGCAAAGAAACCGTTTACGTTTACGGATACTTTACGTCCGGAGCTAAAAAGTTAAACGTTTATTTTAACGAATCTAACTTAACCCCCGATTTAGTGTTGTATGCTAGCATCGGCGATACGGTTAACCTTTCCGTAAAGATTGCCGATAAAGATATTTCGGGTTATAAGATTAACGGCGCTGTGGTATCTGAAATAACCGTAAGCGATATAGCCGAAACAAACGTATACGTTCAGTATGCAAATAAAAAGTATCGCGTAGATTATTCCGGCTACGGTGTGGCGTTGCCCGATAGCGCTTATTACGCCGCCGGCGAAAAAGTTGTATTGCCCGCTTTGCCCGAAGTCGATTCGGAATATAGTAAGGCTGAGGGTTGGTTCTTGGCGGAAGCTGAAATCAAGACGGACGAAAATAATAAAGCATATTTTATTATGCCCACACAAGACGTGGTTATCAATTTGATAATTAATCATAAGCCGACGCCGAAAGAGGGGTATAAAATCGCAAGAGTATATCTCAATTTGCCTTTTGCTTCAGAGATATTCTATAGAGATTTTTACGTAGATAGCGATAACGTGGATGCGCCGCTTCATCTTAGCAATTATATTCCCGCTATCGAAGGATATGAATTTATTTGTTGGAAAGATTCTAAAGGCAATACGATAAGCGAAAGTTACGGCATTAAGTATGACGATATGACCGAAGATTTAGCGGATAAAAACGAGGATAACGTTTGGATATACAAAGGCGAGTATAGAAAGTTAGAACTCCATATGATAGAATTTAGAATAGACAATAAAGTGGTTGCGTATAGAGAGTTTTACGATTCTAGTTCAGTTGAGATAGACGCGCCTACCGTTGAACTTGCCGAAGGAGAGGCGTTTAGCGGTTGGAAAAACTTCTATTTGAGATTATATTTATCACCCGATTCCGGTAAATTGAGTTTCTATACCGGCTACTATCAAACACACGAATACTCAAAAATGGATTTCGTTTTCGACGGGTATATTTATCGCGAAGAAAATGCTCTTCCCGTTTTCGTTAGATATCAAGAAAAGGATACGGCAGAGGGCGCAGGTGAAGAATATGAGATTTCGGCAAACGAAAACAGCCAATTAAAGTTTAGCAAATACTTAAACGGCAAAGAAGTAGAATGTAAATTAAGCGTTAGCTGCACTATTTTTGAAGCGCTAGAATCGCAAGATCTTGTATTAGAAAACGCAGTTATCGAACAGGGCGATACTTATATCGTAACTATTCCGAGCGTTGCCGAGCTAAAAACAAAATTGAATTTGGGTGAAGACGATACTATAGATTGTTTTATTATAGAACTAAGCCCGAAAATAATCGGCAATTAGTTTAGTCCGTCTAAAATCTAAACAAAAAAGATCGGAAAGCGCTGTTACGATAGGGAATATTAGGAATATTAAACTTTATAGGCAATCGCACTTTCAAGCGGTCAAAAAGAAAAAGAACTCGGATATACCGTCCGAGTTCTTTTTTCTTTGCAAAAAAAGTTTACGTAAACTTTACATTACCTAAACTCAAAAGTGATAGTTAAGAGTTTTTTAACGCGGTATAATATAGGCGTAATCAAAAGAAAGGAGATAAAACAATGAAAAAACTTTTAACACTTTTACTATCTTGCGTCCTTATGATATGCGGCGCAATCGGACTTACCGCTTGCGGCGGAGAAAAGAACATAAGCGTGATTGCGCGAAGCGGCAGCAGTGGCACGCGCGAAGCGTTTGAAACTATCGTAACGGACGGCAACGGCAATTACTTAGAAATGAAAATCGACGGCAAAAAGACCTCGTTCACCACTCAAAAAGCCGCCTTCGTCGATAGCTCCGGCGTAGTGCTTACTAAAGTGACAAGCGACAAAAACGCAATCGGTTACGTATCGTTAAGTTCGGTAAACGAATCGGTGAAAGTTGTCAAAGTAAACGGCGTTGCGCCCTCTACCTCCACGGTGCTTGACGGCAGTTATAAAATCCAACGACCATTCGTTATTATGACTAGCACGACGACCAAACTCACCGACGTGGCGGCAGACTTTTTGTTATACTTAAAGAGCGAAGTTATGTCAGAACACGCGGCAAATGCAGGTTGCATTTACCTTGCCGACCCTGCCCAACGCGCTAACGAAGGCGAAACGGCAATCCCCGTAGAAAATTATGAAGTGAAATCGGCATTGCCCTCGGGCGGTAAAATTACGCTCAGCGGCTCGACGAGTATGGAACTGCTCATTTCCGAAGCGATGAAAGGCTATGCTAAACTGTACGGCAAATCGGTAAACGAAGTGTTCGAAGCGTTAGATTTACAGGGTTCTTCTCAAGGCAAAAAGGACGTCAAAGCGGATAAGACGGGTTCTGTCATCGGAATGTCTTCCGCAAGCGTGCAAGAAGAGGGGATTAACGCGTTCAACGTATGTTTAGATGCGGTGGCGGTTATTGTTAACTCTGCCAACGAAGCCGTAAGCGACTTAACTCTTACTCAACTTTACGATATCTACACGGGCAAAATAACTAAATTCAGCGAGTTAAACAACTAATATGCAAGCAACTAAAATAAAAGAAAGAACAGGCAAAATTGTGTTTACTACGGCGGCGATATTATGTGTTATCGCCGTTGTAGCCATTTTTGTTTTTATGTTCATAGAAAGTTTACCTGCCTTCAAAAAAATCGGCGTTTTTAACTTCGTTTTCGGCAAAGAATGGTCGCCCGACCGTTTGGATAATTACGACAGCGTTAGCCTTTCGGGAAGTTACGGCGTATTCAAAATGATCGTCGGCACGTTCGCCGCCACCGTCGGCGCGCTTGCAATAGGCGGCACGTTGGGTTATTTTACGGCTGTGTTTATCGCTTTTTACTGTCCCAAAAAACTAAAAAAAACCTTTTCGGTGACAATTGATTTGTTGGCAGGGATTCCCTCCGTCGTATACGGCTTTTTCGGCATTGCTTTTTTGCTGCCGATTCTTGCAATCATTGCGCCGAACAACGGCGACGGGCTGCTTGCTACTTCGCTGATTTTGGGCATTATGATTGTTCCCACAGTGGTTTCCCTTTCTAAAACGAGTTTAGAAGCCGTACCCCGTTCTTATTACGAGGGCGCTCTTGCGCTCGGTTCTACCCATAGCCAAGCCGTATTCGGAACGGTAACGAAAACGGCGAAATCGGGCGTAACTGCTTCGCTCGTTCTCGGAATCGGACGTGCGCTCGGCGAAACGATGGCGGTGGTGATGGTGGCAGGCAACGCCGTAGCTTATCCGGATAGCCTCTTTAACAGTTTTCGCGTGTTGACGGCGAACATCGTCATAGAAATGGGATACGCGGGCGAGGTGCAACAGGGCGCGCTGGTTGCAACGGGCGTAGTGCTTTTGTGCTTCGTTTTGCTAGTCAACTTGTTTTTCGGATTTCTTTCCAAAAAGGCAACGCGTGGCGCGGTAGAACGGACAAGCAAAAGCCGCGTATTCAAAAACGGCAAACGAAAGACGGATAAGAGAAAGTCTAAGCGGATGTTGGCTTGTCAAGACCGTTTTGCGGCGTTGAAATATAAATGCAAGACGGCGCAAATCGGCGCGATAGCATCGTGGGCGGCGGGCATTTTTGCCGCCTCCGCATTGCTCCTCGTCGTAGGGTTCATCTTTGTCAAAGGCACGCCTACGCTCTTTAAAAAGCCGCATCTCTTGTTCGGCAAATACGAATTCGGCAACAAAGAAATTACCATTCTGCCTTCAATCGTTTCTACGTTGATGGCGGTGGGGTTGAGTTTGCTTATCGCTGTGCCCGTCGGCGTTTGCACTGCTATTTTTTTGAACGAATACGCAAAAAAAGATAACTTCTTTATTCGCGCTATTCGTGGGGCGATCGATCTGTTAAGCGGCGTACCGTCTATCGTTTACGGCTTGTTCGGTATGATTGCCTTTTTGCCTTTGTTTGGAGGGAAAAGCTCTATTTTGGCAGGATCGTTGACTGTTAGTTTGATGTTGTTGCCTACGGTGGTGCGCTCTACGGAAGAAAGCTTGAAATCGGTACAAAACAGTTTGCGCGAAGGAAGTCTTGCGCTCGGCGCGGGCAAGCTTAGAACGATATTTAAGATTGTCTTGCCGTCCGCGCTGCCGGGTATTATGAGCGCGATAATACTTAGTATGGGCAGGATAGTTGCGGAGTCCGCGCCCTTTATGTATACTATGGGTTCGGT
>CAZXOQ010000046.1:0-9163 GCA_964642415.1 uncultured Christensenella sp.
TCTTCAGACAAATCGCTTAGCTTTTCATTTAAAGAAGAAACGATCTCTTTAGGCGATTTTTCGTCCGTAACCTTTTTTATATAGTCTTTAAGTTCAGCAGATTTTTTAACTATGGGATAAAACGGATATTTCTTTTTTAAATAATCAAAATACCCTCTCCATTTATCAACAAACCGTTTAAGCTCTTCGACGGCTAAATAATACCTTAATTCGGTTTTTTCGTTTGTTTCGGAAGCTTTTTCCTCGGCGTCTTTTATAGCCGCCTCTATAACCGAATTTTTATTTTTATAGACGTCTAACTCCGCTTTCAAACTTTCGTTTTCTCTTTTAAGTTCATTTAAGGCGGATTTTAATTCAGATATTTGCTCGTTAAATTTATCGGAATTTTTACGAAGAGTATCGATAACGGCTTCTTTTTTATATTTCTTTTTGTTTAATCCGAACTCGTTATCAAAATTTTTCAAGGCTTTACCTTACCTCTGATTTCTTCTAGCATATCATTTTTCAAATCATACAAAGCGTCGGATAAATCGACTTTATAAACGTGCGGCTTATCAAGACGTTTATATTCATCCCAAAAACTTGCAAGGTCGGCTTCGGCATATTTTTTTATTTCCGATAACTTTGGAAGTTTATATACAAGTTTACCGTTTTTGATTATTTCTGCCTGTAACGGTTTTAACGTATAATTTTCAAAGGTAATACTCTTCCATCTCTCGGTCGGATGAGTTAAAACTAGAGGCTTGCTTTCGTCAATCTCGGCTTCGCTCCTTAAGAAAATAAAGTCAGCTTCTGCTTTTCCGCTGTCTTTACCGTATACGCGATATATATTTTTAAATCCCGGATTAGTAATTTTCTCAGTGTTTTCGGAAACCTTTATCTTAGGAATTTCATTGCCGTTTTCGTCATATACGGCAGCAAGCTTGTATACGCCCCCTAAAGCCGGCATATCGGCACTGGTAATAAGCCTAGTACCTACGCCCCACGAATTTATACACGCGCCTTGATTCTTTAGAGAACTGATAGAGTATTCGTCTAAATCCCCGGACGCGCAAATAACCGTTTCGGGATAACCCGCGTCGTCAAGCATTTTTCTCGCTTTTTTAGATAGATAAGCAAGATCACCCGAATCGAGCCTTATTCCCTTTGGCTTGTATCCTTTTGCCTTTAATTCGTCAAACACCTTTATAGCGTCAGGGATGCCTTGATTCAGCGTATCATAAGTATCAACAAGCAATAACGCATTATCCGGATACACGTCTGCATAAGCCTTAAACGCCGTATATTGATCTTTGAAGTTCATAACCCAGCTGTGCGCGTGAGTGCCCGCAACGGGAATATCGAACATTTTGCCCGCAAGTACGTTAGAAGTGGAATCGCAACCGCCAATAACTGCAGCTCTAGCGCCGTAAATACCGGCGTCGGGGGCTTGAGCCCTTCTTAAACCGAATTCCATTACCAAATCGTTTTCAGCCGCATAACGGATTTTAGCAGCTTTTGTTGCAATAAGCGTTTGAAAGTTTATTATATTAAGCAATGCCGTTTCAACAAGCTGCGCTTGCATAACGGGCGCTTTCACCGTAAAAATCGGTTCTCCCGGGAAAACAACAGTTCCCTCGGGAACGGCGTAAACGTCACCGGTAAACTTAAAATTTTTGAGATATTCGATAAATTCGTCGGAAAAAATCCCTAGCCCTTTTAAATAAGCAAGCTCTTCTTCCCCGAATTTTAAGTTTAAGATATAATCGACTGCTTGTTCTAAGCCGCAAGCGACCGAATAGGTTATCATTCCGTTTTGACGGAAAAAAACATCGAAAACCGCAATTTCGTCTTTACGGTCTTCTTTGAGATATCCGTTCATCATTGTAAGCTGATACAAGTCGGTAAGTAAGGTTAAATTTCTTGTTTCCATAATATTTGCCTAAAATCGCTAGTCCTTAAATGATTTTATTTCAGGAAGAGGTTTTTCTTCCTTTTCTGATTCAGCCTTTTCTCTTTCTGCTTTTCTTTGCTCGTAATTTTTATAGTTTGCGGATTTGTTTAGCGCGATATCTTCGGTATGATTGCCCGAAACCATAAAGCTTAAAACAGCAAAAATAATCCATATAACAACTACGGCAACAACGCTAATCCACCAATATTCCGGAATAGAGCAAGAAAACGCGTAAACGAATGCAAGCCCTAGCAGGATTGCGCTAATAAAAAAATTCCAAGGGGATTTTTTTGAAAAACCGAGTATCAAACCGATTATCCCGAAACCGATAAATACACAAAACAAAAAGGTTAGTATAGGATGCAACCAAATATTTAACGGAATAATCGCATCTAATAACATAACCGCAAAAGAAACAACCAAAATGGCAATTGAAGCAACGCTTATAGCCAACTGTTTTTTTGATAATTTCATAAACTCAACCTCCCCTATATAACAAAAATCAACGCTTAATAACGTCTTGTCCTAACTAAAAACAATGCGCACGGTGAAATACTGCGCTTAGATCAACCCTTGCAAGCAAGTTTTCTCGCTATTATAAAATGAAAACGAAATAAAATTGAAAATTTTGTCGCAACTGACGTTGCTTTACGTATTGCTTCACAATACGCCGTTTCTTTTGAAATACTGCGCTCGAAAACCCTTGCAAGCAAGTTTTCTCGCTTGTATTATAGCACAATAAACAAAGTTTGTAAATAAAAAATCGACGCTTATCTTTTTTAATTATGCCGATAAGGTCGACTTTTAAGAGATTATTTACTTTTTTATAACAGACTTTTTACGATAACGTATACGATATTGCAATACCTCTCTTTATACCGTATTTTTCGCTCTCATCTTTAACTTTTTACCGACAAAAGCGACTATTACAACGTAATAAAACAATGCGCACGTTTCAACGATTAAGCGGTAAATTTTTATATCGATAACAAAAGTTTGAGTTCTTAAAAACAAATCGACGCATACCGCAACTACAAAAAACAAACAAATAAGCCAATTTAACTTGCTAATAACACCGTCCTTTATTAAGGCAAATATCACAAGAAGCAATCCTATTGCTAAAATCAATAAACTTAAGTTATTAACAAAAACTTTTACCGTAGAAATAATACGTTGAATAGCTAGCCCTTTATCATCCTGTATTTCCGACAAAAAATAAAAAGTTATACCGTCAAAAAGACTTTCCGCAATTACCGAGAATATTCGGCTTAAAACAATTATAAAAATCGCAATATTCAGCAGTTTATTCTTAAGATTTTTTTGATATTCGTAGCCGAAATAAACAGAAAAAGTTAAAAATGCGGCAGTTATAAATCCGTCAAAAAAAGATAAGCTATAAAATATTTGCATAATAACCGAGTTAGCGGTAAACGCAGAATTAATAAAAACAACAACCGAGGTGTAAATTATAAAAAATAAAATTGTAACAACCAATAAAACGATTGTTGATTGAGATATAAAACCTTCGCTTTTATAACTGTTTTTTTCAAGCAATGAAAAAAACAAATAAAACAACCCGAATGCAAACGTTATATAAAAATAATGCGCCGCAACACTCAATAAAACCGAACCGATAACGTTATATTCGGTTTTTGCGATAATAATAATTCCGACAACCGAAAGAAACGAAACAGCCAAAAGAATAATAAGCCATAACAAAGCTTTACCAATATTTTTAAAAACGCGCTTAAGATAATCTTCACAATCGATAATAGAATAATTAAAATACACGTCGTTTCTCTTAAATTCGTAAATGACGTAAATAGCTACGACAAAAATCGTCGTAAGAAAGTACCGATAAAAATAATCGTCTGCAAAATTATAAGATTTACCTAAAAATAAGATAATCGGTAAAGCAATCGCAAAAACAACCGAAATATATTTTATTAAAAAATTTGCGGCTTTATTATAGAACATATCTTGCTTTAACTGAGTTTGCTCGTCTTTAGCTTGCAAATTCGTAAAAAAGCCGATAATATAAACTATAAAAGCGCCGAGAAAAACACTGATTTCTAAAGAGGCTCGTAACAAATAAATCAAATTACCGCTATTTTTTACTATATTGCAAACATGAAGCGCGCCCAACGCTAACGACATAACAAGACTAATCAATATAGCTTTTTTAGAAATTTTACCTTTTACGGATTCTATTCTTTCATCATAAAACATTTTATTTACCTCCAAAACAAATCGTTCAACGTTACGCCGAGGGTTTTACAAATACGAATACATAATTCTACCGTAGGATTATAAGCCCCGTTTTCAATCATATTGATTGTTTGCCTTGAAACTCCGATTATTTTAGCAAGCTCGGTTTGAGATAATCCCCTATCCGTTCTTGCCTTCTTCATTTTTTCGTTCACGCATTGCCCTCCGTCAAATATATTTGACAGTTTTATTATACGTCCTAATCGTTTATTTGTCAACTATATTTGACAAATAAAAAACTTCCTTCGCGAAAGCAAAAGAAGTTTTAAGTTAATTTATCTAAATAAAGCTTATTCCCACTCTATAGTCGCGGGGGGTTTGCTAGTAACGTCATAAACAACTCTGTTTACGTTTTTAACCTCGTTAACAATGCGAGAAGAAATTGTAGACATTACGTCGTGCGGGATATCAGCCCAATCGGCGGTCATTCCGTCTATACTTGTCACCGCGCGGAGAGCTATCGTATAATCGTACGTTCTTTCATCACCCATAACGCCAACGGAACGCATACCGGTTAGCACTGCAAAATATTGCCAAATAACCTTATCGAGTCTCGCTTTTGCGATTTCTTCTCTGAAAATATAATCGGCGTCTTGTAAAAGTTTTATTTTCTTTTCGGTTATATTGCCAAGAATTCTTATTGCAAGTCCCGGTCCGGGGAAAGGTTGACGCATAACGATTTTTTCAGGTAAACCGAGTTCTAAACCAAGTGCGCGAACCTCGTCTTTAAACAAGCTTCTTAACGGTTCGATAATTTCCTTAAAATCTACAACCGAAGGCAATCCGCCAACGTTGTGGTGGCTTTTTATTACGGCGCTTTTACCTAGTCCGCTTTCAATTACGTCGGGATAAATTGTGCCCTGAACAAGGAAATCAACCTTGCCGATTTTTTTAGCTTGTTCGCTGAAAACGTCTATAAAAGCTTTGCCGATAATTTTACGTTTTCTTTCAGGTTCTTTTACACCGCGAAGTTCTTTAAGAAAATACTTGCCGGCATCAACCTTGATAAGGTTCATTCCCATTTTATCTTTGAAAACGCTCATAACCTCGTCCGCTTCGTTTTTACGAAGCAAACCGTGATCAACGAAAACGCAAGTAAGCTTATCGCCAACAGCCTTATGCAAAAGTGTTGCCGCAACGGCGCTGTCTACACCGCCGCTCATAGCGCAAAGCACTTTGCCGTCACCGACTTTTGCTTTAATGGCGTTGATACTTTCAGTTGCATAATCGGACATTTTCCAATCTCCGTTAGCTTTACAAACTTTATAAAGGAAATTTCCGAGTATTTTGTTGCCGTCTATCGTATGAACAACTTCCGGATGGAATTGCACAGCGTAGATATTTCTTTCTTTATTTTCATACGCGGCAATAGCACAATGTTCGGTATGTGCCGTAACGGTAAAACCATCCGGCAAGGCGCTAACCTGATCGGTATGACTCATCCAACAAAAATTCTCTTTCTCTACACCGTCAAACAACACGCTGTTTGAATAATAAATCTTTTGTCTGCCGTATTCTCTAACATCCGCGTGAACGACGTTACCGCCCAACTCGAACGCCGTAAGTTGCATTCCGTAACAAATGCCGAGTAGCGGAATTCCGAGAGAAAAAATCCTCTTATCCACTTTAGGAGAATCCTCTCCGAAAACGCTTGACGGACCACCCGTAAACACTATACCTACGGGCTCGTATTCTTTGACTTTCTCAATGGAAATATCGGCAGAAACAAGCTCTGCGTATACGTTAAGATTTCTTATTCTGCGAACTATAAGCTGATTATATTGTCCGCCGAAGTCGATGACAAGCACTGTTTGACGTTTCATAATTACCTCTTTATGTATTTTTAACGTTACTCTACGGTAACGCTTTTAGCTAAATTACGGGGCTTATCGGGGTTTATTCCTTTTGCTATCGAAGTATAATAAGCAATAAGCTGCCAAGGCACAATATTGTTTATTGCTTGCAAGCCGTTTTTCGCTTCACCGGTACGTATCACGTATTCGCATTTATCCAAAAACGCTTTATCTATATCGTCAAAGCAAGTAAACAAAATTAACTTTGCACCTCTGGAATAAGCTTCTTCGGCATTGCATAACGTTTTGCTTAATACTTCTTTTACCGTTGCGAAAACGATAACGTAGGTTGCCTCGTCTATCAAAGCAAGAAAACCGTGTTTCAACTCTCCCGCATAATAGGTATCAGATGCAATATAACAGGTTTCTTTTATTTTAAGACTAGCCTCGGTTGCGGAAAAATAATCGTTACCGCGCCCGATCATAAAAACCCTCCTTTGATATCTTAACACATCCGCAATCATTATGTAAAGTTGAATTTGCCCAAAATCGAATTTTTTTATAAAATCTTTTATTTCACAAAGGTTTACGGGTAAATTTTTCGCCCTTGACCGCAATATTAAAGAAGTCATATACAAAACCGCAATTTGCAGACTGTACGCTTTTGTCGAAGCTACGGCTATTTCCGTTCCCGCTTTTATCGGAATGAAAATATCTGCTTTTTTTGCAAGCGAACTGTATTCTACGTTTATCACCGCAACCGTCGTTGCCCCCTTTGACTTTGCCAATTCCCACGCGGCAAGAGTATCGGCGGTTTCTCCGCTTTGACTTATTAAAAACACCAACGTCTTACCGTCTATTCGACTCTTTGAATATCTAAATTCGCTTGCAACCACGGCAAAGCAATCCTTCTCGGTCTTTTCGGAAAGAAAATTCGCGCCGAGCAATCCCGCGTGATATGCCGTTCCGCAGCCTACAAAAACAATTTTATCGTAATCGTTAACGTTTATCGAATACAGTTTTTTATAATTATTCGGCTCGGAATAATATTCGTAAACGGCGTTTAACGCTTTTTTAGTATCGAATATTTCTTTAAGCATATAATGATCGAATTCCGAATTTGCTTCGCTTTCAAAATGCTCAATTTGTAAAGGCTGTTTTTTCACCTCTCCGATTTCGTTTTTTACAGTTAAAACACCATTTTTAACGAATCCGATTTCCCCGTCGTCGATAGCGTAATACTCTTCTGAAAAACCGTTAAAACAAATAACGTCGCTTGCTATTAGCGATTCCTCTCCGTTTACGGCAATAAACAACGGACTTTTATTTTTGGCAAAATAAATACAATCGTCGCCCGAATGCATAACGGCAAGCGCATAGCTTCCGCTTAGCGTAAAAACTGTTTTTCTTATCGTTTCGGTTTTATCGTCGCAATCGTAATACTGTAAAAGCTTAGCGATTATTTCGCTATCCGTTTGACTGTAAAAAGACAAACCGAAAGCGGTAAGTTTTTCTTTAAGTTCGGCGTAATTTTCGATAATTCCGTTATGAACAAGAACCCATTTATTATCCGCCGATAAATGAGGATGGGCGTTAATTTCATCAGGCTTACCGTGAGTCGCCCAACGGGTATGCCCTATCCCTATACGCCCGTTTTCGGTATATTTTACAATGCGTTCGAGATTGCTAATTTCTCCCTTTGATTTAAAAACCGAAAAACCGTTGTCATCGTCGACGGCGATTCCCGCGGAGTCATATCCTCTGTATTCGAGTTTTTTCAGTTTTTCAATTAAAGTTTTCTCTACGTTTTTGCCGATATACCCAACAATACCGCACATGTTTTTTGTTTCTCCTTTATGATTTTTTATAATCATAAGTTATTTATATGTTGTTGTCAAGCAAAAATAAACGGCTAAAAACGCGATTTTTACGCATAAAAACCGCAAAAATCGTTAAAAAAACGATTACACGATTTAAAAAAACGAAGGTAATTTTACCTCCTCGTTTTTTTATCGGTAAAAACAAATATGCAAAACAAAAATCGTGATATTTAAATAAGACATACAAAATTTTTTATAAATTTTTTTTCAACGAACTCTCAATCAATCCCGAAAAAAGCGGATGAGGTTTATTCGGGCGACTCTTAAACTCGGGATGGAACTGAACGCCTATATAAAACCGTTTTTCGGGCAACTCTACGGTTTCAACTATATACCCGTCGGGCGATGTTCCGCCTATAAATAAGCCGTTTTTTGTTAATATCTCGCGATAGTCGTTATTAAACTCGTAACGGTGGCGATGTCTTTCGAATATTTCTTTTTCTCCGTAACATTCGTAAAGCTTGGATTTTTCAATAACCTTACATGGATAAGCCCCCAAACGCAACGTTCCGCCCTTATTTACTTGTTCGTTTTGATCGGGTAAAAAATCTATAACCTTATTTTTACAGCTTACGTCAAATTCTCCGGAATTTGCGTCTGTAAAGCCGCAAACGTTTCTTGCAAACTCAATCACGGCAATTTGCATACCCAAGCATATGCCGAGATAAGGAACGTCGTTTTCTCTAGCGTACTTTGCCGTTTGAATTTTACCGTCGATTCCCCTTCCTCCGAATCCGCCGGGAACAACTATCCCGTCAGCGTTTTTAAGTTTTTCTTTTACGTTTTCTTCGGTAACGGTTTCGCTATCTATCCAAATAATGTTTACTTTTGCCCCAAAACCGTATCCGGCGTGTCTTAAAGCTTCGGCAACCGATAAATACGCGTCGTGCAAAGCGACGTATTTACCGACGATCGCAATATTAACTTCTTTATCTAAATTTTTAATTCTATCGACCATATTTTCCCAATCGGTTAAATATGCCTTAGACGCGTTTATACCAAGCTCCCTGCAAACGACTTCGGAAAAACGGCTTTTTTCAAGCATAAGCGGTGCTTCATATAAAATCGGAAGAGTGATATTTTCTATCACGCAATCCTTTTTCACGTTGCAAAACATTGAAATTTTGTTAAAAATACTCTCTTCTAACGGTTCGTCGCAACGCAATATTATTATATCGGGATTTATACCCATACCTTGCAGTTCTTTAACAGAATGTTGCGTAGGCTTGCTTTTATGTTCATCGCTACCCGATAAAAACGGTACTAACGTAACGTGGATAAATAAGCTG
>CAZXOQ010000047.1:0-9049 GCA_964642415.1 uncultured Christensenella sp.
GTATATATATTTTAACTCTCTTAACAAAAATAGTCAAGAAGAAAAGAGCATTAAACGTTACTTTTATTATTTCTTAATTTAACAATAACTTTTTTTAAAATGTTGAGACAAAAACTTTCTTTTAACAATAATAACAACGCAAAGTATACAACCATTCCAATACACCCCAAAATAACAAAACTGATAATTGAATAATCAAAAAGTTTTTGCATAAAGTTGCAACATAAAAACATTCCGATACCTGCAATTATATATTTAATAAAGGAGTGAAAAACATCAAAAAAATTGATAGTTATCTTTTTATTAAATTTACATAAAAACAACATAGCAACACAAATCATAATTTCAGTTGCCGCCGTTGAGATAGTCGCACCAACCGACCCTAATTGCGGAATCAATATAGAATTTCCAACAATATTAACCATTGCCCCAACAGAAACAGATATTAACCAAAATTTTTCTTTACTAATATTAACAAAAAAATTTCCAAGTTCAATACTGATCGGAGAAAAAATTGTTCTTATCGACATTATAATAAGCAAAGTCGGAACTTCCGAATACCCCGCACCTAAGAACCAAGAACAAAAGTTTTTTGATAAAGCAATAAAACCAATAGCGAAAAACACCGCAAGACATAGACTGTATTTACAAGAAATACTCATATTCTTTTTCATTGTTTCATAATCACCAGATTTATATAAAGCCGAATTTCTGGGAAAGGTTATAGTCGAAAATAAAATGGTTACAGTTTGAACAACGTTATTAATTGCGTAGGCTTTTTCATAACAACCATTATCATAATCGGGATTATGAGACAACCATCCAATCATAGACTTATCAAACGTAGTAAATAAGGTCGTAATTACAGTCGGAATAAAAATAATCAAAATAGGCTTTAAGTTTTTTAATAAATTTAACCCACTTATTTTAATTTTTTCAATATGCTTCCCCACTCCGAACCACATTACAATGTTAGACAATAAAGAAATACTTGCTAAACAAGCAGCATAAAGCAAAACGTCTTCTTCTGACTTAATAAAGAAAAATATACTTACTATTCCAGCAATCTTTATAAAAATCGTTCTTAATGCAATTGATTTAAAATCCTCTTCTCCTTGAAATAAAAATTGTATATCGAATGCTACTGCAATGATATACAAAGTTTGCACTAACATTAGATAATTATACTTTTCTCCGTACCCAACTAAAAAATATACGATGAAAAAAAATACAAGAGAAAGAACGACAAAAAAACTACGGGTAATAATTATTTCCCAAAAAACTTTGCTTTTTCTTTCAATATCGTTCCTAACTTTCGAAATCTCTCTCTGTCCAAACACTGTAAAACCTAAATTAGCAAACAACAAAAAATACGATATTATAGAATACGTATAACTTATTTGACCATTACCGTTTTCGCGTAAAACTCTTGCCAAATACGGCGTCGTTATAAACGGCGAAACAACAGAAACAATTTGGCTTATTAAATTGTAAATAAAGTTAGATTTTAGCGTTTTATTATTTTGCATTGAAATTACTCTTATACGTAAACAAAAATTTTATTAATACTCTCGATAAAATTTTTTTCCAAATTCAAAACTGTATTTCGATATTCATCAAAATCATTATAATCATTCTCATAATTAAATAAGCACTCCTGAATTCGTTTCACTATATTTTCCTTAGTTTCAAGTCGTACATCTATTTTATATTTTTCTAAAATAGGAACATCTTCATAAAAGGCAGATGCCCCAAACCTACCAGTTATAATGTTACAACCAAATAATACTGCCTCTTTAGGCATCCTTTCAGCACCTGGGAACGGGCCAAAATCAACATATAATTTAGCTTTTTTATAATATTCTATTAATTCCCCTTGAGACAAACCTCGCAAAGGGAAAAATTTCAAATCACAATCTTTATTTTTAATCATTTCAATAAATTCACCACTTTTTATTGGATTATATAAAATTAGACCTTTTCTTTCAGTATTTTTATTCTTTAACTCCTCATATTTGTCCAAAAAATATTTACTAATCGGTTCAATAAATTTATATTTATCGTTAGTTGAATGTTTATTTATAAAATCCAGAGCATAATATGAAGCACATAAATGTGTAACATTTTTTCTTTCGTTAGAAAACACATATCCATTATAAAAAGACTCTGCTATAACTTCTTTATAATGAATCCAAAATTGTTTTGGATAAAACAAACACTTGGCACATGTTCTTATAAAATTTTTAATTATATTTTTTGCAGTTAACTTAGCATTAGTTTTATAAAAATTATTAACACTCAACCACCATATATACACTTGAGATTTTTTATAAAGTTTTGCATAGTATGCTTTCGTTTCTGGAATAATAATTATGTTATCAACATCATCTTTAGGTAAACGATTTTTAAATGTTTTAACATATTTTCCGTAACTTTCTGGAATTGAACATTTATTTTTGTTTTTCAAACCAGAACAGTAAACAATAGTAGCATTTCTCCCAGTATTGTTAAGATAAAACACAAGTTGATGTAAAGCGTCTGACCCACCCGTAACCAATCCACTATGACACAAAACATAATATTTCTTCATATAAAAATCTAATCCTTGTATATTTAGTAAAATCCCTAAAAATCATTTAGCATAATTATCAAAAACTTCTTTATGCAACACAATTTTTATCCAATTTTTTAATTTTCTATATATTCCGTACAAATGAAAAAATTTTAAAATTCTTATTATACCGAACTTGATTTTTTTATTAAAAAAGTAAATTCTTAAAAAAAACCTCGAACACCGTACATTTATACAAGTCGTATATATCTTTTTTAAGCGACCTTTATATTTATCGACCATATTAAAAGCGGTATTTTTAAATCCTATACTGTTAGGGCTCCCGACAGATTCGTGGCAAATTTCTAAGGGAAACACAACGTTTTTACCGCCTAACAATGTATTTGAAAAACAAAAGTCCGCTCCGTAAAAATGCCAATTATCGCAAGTTTTTTCGTCAAATTTAATTTTACTCCATAATCCTTTGCTCATAGATATAAAACATTCATCAACTGAAATTGCGTTATAAATCTTACCGTTAAGAGCAGCAGCATATCTTTTTTTCTCTTTCGTTTGATACATATCGTATCTAACTTTTTTATCGTCACACACGCCGGCAACCCCGACGACCGTATCTTTATTTTTCTCAAGATAACTAACACATTTTTCTATTGCGGATAAATCCCACAAATAAATATCTTGGTGCATAAAAAGCAAGAATTCGCCTTTAGCCATTTTAGCACCGTCGTTTAGGGCTTGCGCGGCAGAAGAATAATTCTTATTATTTTCGTTCTCAAGGATTATTGTTTCTATTTCGTCGGCTACGCTTTGACGGTTTATCCACTCAACAGCCTCTTTTGTTTGCTCTTCGTTGGTTTTTATGATGATAATCGAAGTACGAATCCTTTCACTCATTTACATTCCCCCTTTCCACAACTTATCTTTTTCGCTGAGAGTTAGCGGGGTGCCGTCTTTTAAAGTGTAACCCGCAGGATCGGCGGAACCGCGATATTCGCCGATAACGTCTTGCCATTTTACCCCGATTGACGGATCGTTCCAAGCTAGACCGCCTTCGTCGTTCGGGTGATAAAAATCCGTTACCTTATAGCAAAATTCGGCGATGTCGGATAAAACCAAAAAGCCGTGCGCAAATCCTTCGGGAATATAAAACTGCTTTTTGTTTTCGTCGGACAGTTCTACCCCGTACCATTTGCCGTACGTTTTTGAATCTTTTCTTAAATCGACGGCAACGTCGAAAACTTTTCCGCGTATAACGCGAACGAGTTTGCATTGCGGATAATTTATTTGATAATGCAAACCCCTTAAAACGCCTTTTCTGCTCATAGACTGATTATCTTGCACAAAAACCGCGTTTAAGCCGAATTCTTTCATATCGTTTTGATTATACGTTTCCGTAAAATAACCGCGCTCGTCTCCGTGAACGGCGGGTTCGATAACGTATAAGCCCTCTATGGGTGTTTTTTCTACTTTAATTTGTGCCATATTCTTTAATTTCCTTTAAATATCTCGTCAAAGCGTCCTTCCAATCGGGTAACGGGGTAAAACCGTTTAAAACGAGTTTACTTTTATCAAGACGACTGTTAGACGGACGAGCCGCTTTAGATAAACCGTATTCCGCGGTCGTAACGGGCGTAACCTTGGTTTTAAGCCCCGCTTGTTTATAAATTTCCTTAGTAAAGTCGTACCAACTGATAAAACCACCCTCGTTGGTAGCGTGATAATACCCGTATTTATCCGATTCGATCATATCGACTAAAAGCCGCGCTAAATCTTTACAATAAGTCGGCGTACCGATTTGATCGCATACGACTTTTACTTCGTCGTGAGTTTTTCCGACTTTAAGCATAGTCTTAACAAAGTTGTTTCCGTTTGCGCCGAAAAGCCACGCAATACGTACAACGAAAAACTTTTCAAGCGTACTCGACACGGCGAGTTCGCCTTTTAACTTACTTTCTCCGTACACACAAATAGGTTCGTACGCTTTACTATCCGCGCTCCACGGTTCTTCGCCCTTGCCGTTAAAAACGTAATCGGTGGAAATATAAGTCATTTTGCAATCGATTTTTTTACAAACGTCCGCAATATTTTGCGCGCCGACTGAATTTATCGCAAATACTTTTTCTCTATTTTCGGCGTCCTCCGCGGCGTCAACCGCCGTCCACCCCGCGCAATGAATAACTGCGTCAGGGTTTACAGACATAATAACGGTTTCAACGTTCTTTTTATCCGTTATATCCATTTCTTCGATATCGACTCCGACGGCGACGTGACCGCGAAGGGTTAATTCTTCTACGACGTCGTGTCCGAGTTGGCCTTTAACGCCCGTAACTAAAATTTTCATATTATCTATTCCCGTACATTTTCTCGTAATAATCTTTGTATTCGCCCGAAATGATGTTTTCCCACCAATCTTTATTTTGTAAATACCAATCAATAGTCTTTTTTATGCCGTCTTCGAATTTCGTTTCGGGATACCACCCCAACTCGTTTTTGATTTTAGTCGGATCTATCGCATAGCGCATATCGTGTCCTTTTCTATCGGTAACGTGCGTAATTAAACTCTCCGGTCTACCTAACGCTTTACAAATAATTTTAACGATATCTATATTGCGTTTTTCATTATGCCCGCCGACGTTATACACTTCGCCGACTCTGCCTTTTCGCATAATTAAATCAATCGCTTTACAATGGTCTTCTACGTACAACCAATCACGAACGTTAAGTCCCTCTCCGTAAACGGGTAATGGTTTATCGTTGAGAGCGTTTGCTATCATAAGCGGAATTAATTTTTCAGGAAAATGATACGGACCGTAGTTATTCGAACATCTTGAAATGCTGACTGGTAAACCGTAAGTTCTATGATACGCGAAAACGAGCAAATCCGCCGCCGCCTTGCTGCTACTGTAAGGGCTGCTCGTATGAATCGGCGTTTCTTCGGTAAAGAACAAATCGGGACGATCGAGCGGCAAATCGCCGTACACTTCATCCGTAGATACTTGATGATAGCGCGTTATACCGTATTTTCGGCACGCATCCATAAGCGTTGCCGTTCCCATAATATTGGTCTTTAGAAAAACGTCGGGATTTTCTATACTTCTATCTACGTGCGATTCCGCAGCAAAGTTGACAACGATATCGGGTTTTTCTTCCTCGAATAGTTTATAAACCGCATCTCTATCGCATATATCCGCCTTAACGAATCTGAAGTTAGGGTTACTCATAACGTCTTTAAGAGTCGATAGATTCCCCGCATACGTCAATTTATCGAGACAGATAATTCTGTCGTCGGGATGATTTTTAAGTTGATAAAAAACAAAATTGCTTCCTATAAATCCGGCACCGCCGGTAACTATAATCGTCATATATTCTCCTTTCTATTTAAGTCCGTCAACGTACTTCCCGTCTACGACGTCTTTTAAGTATTCGCCGTATTGATTTTTAGACATGGGCTCGCACAATTTAAGAACCTGCTCTTTAGTTATCCAACCGTTGAGATATGCAATTTCCTCTATGCAAGCAATTTTTCTATGTTGGTGCGACTCTACTGTTTTAACGAAATTAGTTGCGTCAACCAAACTTTCGTGAGTTCCCGTATCCAGCCAAGTAAAGCCTTGACCTAAAATCTCCACGTTAAGCGCGTTCATAGAAAGATATTCTTTGTTGACGTCGGTTATTTCGTATTCGCCGCGAGCGGACGGTTTGAGTCTTTTTGCAATTTCAACGACTCTGTTATCGTAAAAATACAAGCCCGTTACGCAATAATTGCTTTTGGGTTTTTGGGGTTTTTCCTCAATAGACAACACTTTTCCGCTTTTATCGAATTCGACTATACCGAATCTTTCGGGATCGTCTACGTAATAACCGAATACGGTTGCCCCCTTGCCGTCTTGCGCGGTTTTAACCGCCGCTTCAAGCCTCTTTCTTAAACCGTGTCCGGCGAAAATATTATCCCCTAATACCATTGCAACGCTATCGTTTCCGATAAACTTTTCGCCTATAACGAACGCTTGAGCCAATCCGTTAGGAACTTTTTGTTCCGCGTAAAACAGTTTTATCCCCAAATCTTCGCCGGTACCGAATAATTTTTCAAAACGCGGAAGATCGTCGGGAGTAGATATTATGAGTATATCACGTATTTTAGCGTTCATTAAAACCGATAACGGATAATAAATCATAGGTTTATCGTATATCGGTAAAAGTTGCTTACTCGTTACGCGCGTTAGCGGATAAAGCCGCGTTCCGCTTCCGCCTGCAAGAATTATTCCTTTCATTTACTTATCCTCATTTATATATTTACGACTATAATCGTCATTTCGCCTTTGGCGTTTATTATCTCTTTGCAACCGCAAAACCACGTATCGCCTTTTTGCGTGTTTGAAAAAGTTTTCGAGTTGCCGATTTTTCCCGCTCCGTCTATAACGACTACGGCCCTAAACGACGCTCCGTTCGGTACGATGGTCAATTCGTTCTTTATCGTGTATTTCGTTGCGGAAAAATATTTGCACTGTCCCAAAAGTTGCTTTTTATATCCGGAAAATTCGAGCGTTCCGAATTGTGAACGATAAACCTCCGACGATTTTGATATATTCGACACTTCTAACGCTTTATCTATATGCAATTCGCGAGGCTTGCCGTTTTTCCCTTTTCTGTTGTAATCGTATAGACGGTAAGTAACGTTTGACGACTGTTGTATTTCGCAAATTAAACACCCCGCGCCTATAGCGTGTACCGTCCCTGTTTTTAAGAAGTACGTTTCGCCTTTTTTGACGGGAATTTTATTCATTATTTGAATAAGCGTATCGTCCTTTATTCTTCTTCGAACTTCTTCTTCGGTAACGTCTTTATTGAACCCCATATAAATGTACGCGTTTTTTTCCGCGCTCATTATATACCACATTTCGTTCTTTCCGTAATCGCCTTCGTGCGGGAACGCGTAATCGTCGTCGGGGTGAACTTGTATGGACAAACTGTCGGTTGCGTCGATAAACTTGATTAAAATCGGAAATCTTTCGTAATCTTGGGCTTTCCAACCGAGATTTTGCCTGCCCGCTTCCTCAATATAATTTCCGAGCGAATACCCCTTAAACGAGCCCGTCGCGATTTTGGATTGTCCCGCCGAATGCGCGGACAACATCCAACTTTCGGCTACGGTTTTATACTTGCCCGTATTTATGCCGAAAACGTCCCTTATCTTCGTACCGCCCCAAATAAAATCTTTCAAGGCAGGTTTTAATTTAACGAAACAACCTTCTTCGCGTTTTTCGTTATCGGCTTTAATGACGCTCTTTTTATTTTCGATTTTAATTATAGTAATATTGTATTTCGATGCGTTTAATATTTCGTAAGACGTTCCGCCCTTAAAAGAGACGGTTTCGTTTTCTTTGCATACTTTATCTCGGAATTCCTTCGTCGTAACGGTTGCAGATCCCTCGGTAAAGAACAAGTTGACGTGAACGCCTTTGTCGACCGTTCCGCACAACGTGTTTTTAGGATAAATCGTAATTTTACTAACCTTATAATCTACGGAAAGACTTAAAAGTTCGTTGACACCCCAATCTTGGTATATTACCGGATAATCGTCGAAAAAATTTCTGTTTTTATCATAATACTCGTTAGCGATTTCCTTAACGCCGCGCTTTCCGTCCGCTTTAGTAATATATATAGCGTCCTTGGTATTGGCTATGAGAATATCTCTAACGTCGTTCGCAACGACGAGTTGATCGTTCGCCGCGTTGATAATACTAACGTTTTTGCAGTTACTTTGAATTATATTTTCGTCGCCGCGTTCGTCCGTATTGAAAACTTTATAATACGACGATATATCCGTAACTCTTAAACAATCGAGTTTAGTTTTAACGAGAACGAAAGCGTCGGTTTTTAAAACTTCTGCAATACTGATATGACTGACGTTAGTTCCCTTTTTCTCGACGAAGTTATTATCGGAAATAGTAACGGTTTTACACTGTTTTAAAAATTCGGGCTCGATATATTTTAAAAGCACGGAAACCTTACACCCCATAACGCCGCAATCGACGAAAGAATTTCTTCCCCATGAAGTCGAATAACGTATTTTACCGTCTTTAACCTCAAAGTAGTGATTGCCGATCGGTTTTCCGTTAGGCGTCGTAACTATTACCGCGATTTTATCGTCCTTTACGTGTTCCTTTAATTTAGTTATGCAAGCGTTATATTCTCCGTCGATAACGTTATCCGTCGAAACGATAAGCAGTTCCTCGTCCCCGTCGGAATTAAGCGCGAGAGTAACTATGGACGGTGCCGTTTTAAGCGGTGATTCTTCCATCAAAACGGAATACTTCAAATCTTGGAAATCTTGCAATTGACCTTTTACGACGCTCTCATATCTTTTATTGGTAAGTATAATAAATTCGTCGCAAAAAGGAATGTTCCTTAAAATCGACTCTTGGAACATCGAACGCCCTTTGCGTATATCCATAAATTGTTTCGGGTGGTTTTTTC
>CAZXOQ010000048.1:0-9046 GCA_964642415.1 uncultured Christensenella sp.
GGCATATTTTACCCTCGGTTTTAATCAAAAAAGCAAAAAAGGCTAAAATTTCTTTTAACCTTTTACTTAACCGCGTAAATCGTATAAAACATTATTTTACCTAAAACTTTTTAATGTAACCGCCGCAGATTGTAGCGGTTACATTAAAAAACATAAAATTACGGCGGAGCAACCCGCTCCGCCGTAAATGACGTTTTATATTTAATAATGTTTTATTTTACGATATTATTTATCGTTACCAAGCATTTCTGCGATAGAAACGCTGCCGCTATCGGCATCCTTCCATTCGCGAAGCTCGGGTTCAGCGTTTTCTTCAGTCTTATCGCTGTGTTTTTTGTTCTTTTCTTCTTTAGCGGGTTTTTCAATCTCGGGAAGAAGCGCTTTGATAGAAAGATTCATCTTTTCTTTTTCGGGATTGATGTCTAAAATCTTAGCGTCAACCTCTTGACCTACTTGCAAAGCGGTAACGGGGTTTTCTAACCATTGATTAGAAATTTGAGAAACGTGAACAAGCCCGTCAATGCCCTTTTCAACCTCTACGAATGCGCCGAAGCTGACTATTCTGACAACCTTGCCCTTAATAATGTCACCGATATTGTATCTTTCCATAACGGAATCCCACGGCTTGGGTTGAAGTTGCTTATATCCTACGGAAACGCGCTTTGTTTCGGCGTCAATCTTCAAAATCTTGAATTCGTAAGTTTTGCCGAGTTCTAAAACTTCGCCGCAGTCCTTGCATCCCGTCCAAGAAAGGTCGGAAATATGAGCTAAACAATCGAATCCGTTTACCTCAATAAACGCGCCGAAAGAAGCAAATCTGACGGGCGTGCCTAAAACAACGTCACCCTCTTGAACGTTATCGAAAAACTCTTTTTCTTTAGCGGCGCGAATAGCCTCGCGTTCTTCTTTTTCAGCCTGTAAAATCACTCTTTGAGAAGCGACGATTTGACGGCGCGGACCTCTCGATTCTACGTGTTCCGCTTTAAGTCTGAGAGTTTTGCCGACGTATTTTTCAAGGTCTTTAACAAAACCGAGTCTGATTTGAGAAGCGGGAACGAAAACTTCGTAGCTGCCGTATTTGCCCACTAAGCCGCCCTTGTTAGTTGCAGAGATTACGGCTTCGAACATCTTGCCGTCGGAAATCTCTTTAATTTCAGCTTCTTCTTGCAAAACGCGCTGCATAGCTTTTTCGGAAAATCTCAAAGGATTTTTACCCGTAACCATAACTCTAATTTCTTCGCCGATTTTATCTTTATAATCTTCGGCGTTGTAATCGTTAAGCATTTCCTCTTTGGGAAGCTCGAAATCGCTCTTTACGTTCTTAAGCGAAAGCGTAAGCCCGTTTTCGTTTGCAGAAGAAATTTTCGCGGTAACGACCTGACCGGGTCTGAAGTCTTTGCTAGGCTTGATATTGTCGAAAGCGGTTTCCATTTCGGACTTAACCTTTTTTTCCGCTTTAACATCTTTCGTTTCAACTTCTGCGACGGTTTCTGCGACTTCCGCCACAGCGTTTTCCTCTTTTAAATCCTCACTTTTCACAGTCTCGGTCGTGATGATTTCTTCCGTAACATTTTCCATATTGTGGATAACCTCCTGAAATTGCTCCTCCGGCGTTGACGCCCCGAAAACAATTCCTACTTTATTAAAATTTTTTATTTTATCGTAATCAAAATCGGACGGGTTTATTATTCTGAAAACGTTGCCGCAATAATTTTGCATAAGTTCGAACAACTTATCCGTATTATTGCTGTTTGCACCGCCGATTACGAGCGCCGCGTCTGAAATTTGCGCAATTTTTGCCGCTTCTTTTTGACGCTCTATCGTAGTATAACAAATAGTTTTGAAAATATCAACTGTTTTTGCGTCGCTATACGCAAATTTTTTTATAATATCGTCAAATTTTTTTTCCGAAAAGGTTGTTTGCGCCACAACGCACAGTTTTTCGGCTTGAATTTTATTCAAACTTTCCGCATCGGAAACAATCGTAGCGGTGTTTTCGCACCAACCGTTTATACCCTTTATTTCCGGATGCCCCGCGTTGCCTATAATGGCTATTTTATAACCCTTTGCGTATTTGGCTTTTACGATATTATGTATTTCTTTAACGAACGGGCAAGTGCAATCTATAACTTTAAGCCCTTTTTCTTTAGCCTTGATAAACGTATCCTCAGGTTCACCGTGGGTTCTTATCAAAACGGTATCTCCGCTTTTTAGCCGCTCGTCGGATATGTCGTCAATCGTGACTATTCCCGATTTTTTAAGCCTATCGTTCACCGATTCGTTATGTATTATTTCGCCAAGAACGTAATTCCCCTCGCCGTTAAGCGCCTCCGCTTGCGAAACCGCCCTTTTCACGCCGAAGCAAAATCCGCAATTCTTACCCTTAAATACGCGCATCGCCGTTATCGACCTTTATTTTTTTATTCTTTTTGCGCTTTTTATTCTTTTTTTCCGCAAGAAAAGCAAGAAATTCTTTTTGCGTTTCACGCATTTTTTCCGCTAAAATTTCGTTTAGTTTAGCCATTTCTTCGTCGGTAAGTTTTTTGCCGTAATACTCTGAAAAATCAAACGGCTTGCCGAAACATATATGCGTTTTTTTGAACGGTCTTGCGTGCGACGCAACTATACAGGGAACGACAGGAGCTTTGCCTTTAACGGCAAAAAGCACTGTTCCCTCTTTAAACGGCAAAAAATCTATACTGCCCGTTTTGTTTCTCGTTCCCTCCGGCGATATAACCAATTTTTCACCGCGTCTAAGGGTTTTTATCATTGTAAAAAGGGTTTCCGCACCGGGATTTGCCCTATCAACGGGTATAGCTCCGCAAGCGCCGATAAGCCAGCCGAGCAATTTGTTTTTGAAAAGCTCTATCTTAGCCGGAAAAATCATTTTGCCCTTATACGCGTGGCGAACGAAAAGCGGATCCATAAAGCTTAAATGGTTATAAGGGATAACCGCAGCCCCTTGCGGAATATTTTCCATTCCGTACGTTTTATAAGGATAAACCCACGTGCTTAGTCTTAATATAATCGAGCTTAGCACGTTCATCTTGCATTACCCTCTATATAAGCTATTATTTTATTCACCACCTGTTCGGCGGTCATAAACGAAGTATCAACGTAAATCGCGTCTTCTGCCTGAACCAGCGGAGCAAAATCTCTGTGTTTATCGTTATAATCGCGCTGTTCGATTTCTTTTTTAAGCTCTTCGAAATCAACCTTATGCCCGCGTAAAGTAAGCTCTTTGTATCTTCTGTCCGCGCGAACGTCTACGCTTGCCGTTATATAAAACTTATAGTCCGCGTTAGGCAATACGAACGAACCTATATCTCTGCCGTCAAGCACGCACGAAAGCTCGCTTGCGATTTTGCGCTGCATTTCTACCATTTTAAGTCTTACGCATTTCAAACTCGATACGTTAGAAGCCGCCATAGAAACGTGCGGTTCGCGAATTTTTTCTGAGACGTCTATGCCGTCTAAAAAAGTGCGTTGCGCGCCGTCTACATATTTTATGCCTATATCTATATCGTTTATAAAGGCGGAAACGGCTTGCTCGTCAAAAGTATCCGCGCCGAGCGAAATAGTTTTTAGCGCAACCGCTCTGTACATTGCGCCAGTATCCAAATACAATATATTAAGTCTTTTAGAAAGCTCTTTTGCAACCGTGCTTTTACCGCTGCCGGACGGTCCGTCCAATGCGATTTTGATTGTTTTTTCCATCTATAACTCCTTACGGCAAACAAAACAAACGATATAGCGCAAAGCCGCGCCGACGTTTTATCGCCGTACCTTTTTATTTTAGCACTTTTTTTATAAAAAGACAATTATTAGCGAAAAGCTTTTCTCGTTTATAAAAAATTTTTCTCACAAACAAAGTTATTCTTGCGGCATATTTAGCCTCAAAAAAAACACCGCTCCGTTAATCCAAACTCTAATTCCCTTTCTTATCGCCCCAAATTCCCAATTTTATTATTTTTAGATTTTTGGAAAGTAAGTTATTTATTCAATAACCAATCCGCTACGTCAATAATTTTCACGCCTTCATATTGGTATTCGGGATTTCTTGTCCGTGCAATTAACATTTTTGGATAAGCGTCTTTTATTTTTAGCAAAGGATCTATTTCTCGCTCGAACGTATCGGGGTGGGTTATATTGTCCGAAACTTGAATATAAATTTTTTCGTTTCTTTTTAGAGCAACAAAATCAACCTCTTTTTTATACAAGACTCCCGCATAAACCTCGTAACCGCGTCTAAGAAGTTCCATTGCCACGATATTTTCAATTACTCTGCCGTTATCTAAATTTTTCGTGCCGAGTTTAGCATAACGGAAAGTATGGTCGCTTAAATAATATTTATCGTTAGAAGCAAGATATTTTTTACCTTTAATATCGTATCTACGGAACTTATAAAAAGCATTGCAAAGATAAGTTAGATAGTTTCCGACCGTCTTATGATTGACTTTATCTTTATTTGACGTAAGCGTATCGGTGATACTTCTTGCCGAAGTTAGGTTAGACACGTTATCCATCAAGAATTGTGAAATTCTATCCATTAAAGCAGGATTTTTAATATTATACTTTTGACGTATATCTCTTAAAATTAGGGTATCAAAAACATTTTCGATATACTCATATTTATCTTCTTGCTCTTTATATAAATAAGAACCTGCCATACCGCCTTCAAGCATATAGCTGTCGAAAGCAACGTATTTGTCCGTTAGTCCAAAGTAATTTACGTATTCGGCAAAGGAGAAGGGATATACTTTGATTTCAAAAGTTCTCCCCGTAAACAACGTTGCTAGGTCGGAACTAAGCAAAAAGGCGTTTGAACCCGTGATGTAAATATCGAAGTTTTCCGTTGCGTGCAAATTGTTTATACACAATTCAAAGTTATCGCACATTTGAATTTCATCGATTAAAACAAAATTGTCTTTACCATCTACGTAATTGGTTGCGATATATTCGTTAAGAGCCTTATATTCTTTAAGGTTATCGTACTTGGATAAGTTAAAGTTGATATGAATGATATTAGCGTCGGGAATGTTTTTTTGCACGTAGGCTTTGAACGCTTCTAGAAGTTTAGATTTGCCCGAACGTCTTACACCCGTCACCACCTTAATATCGGGAGTTCCTATCACGCCTATCATTTTTTCTAAATATTGTTTTCTTTCAATTAATTTCATAGAAAATCACCTTACAAAACTATTATAGCATATTCATTTCCCAAAATCAACATATTTTCATTTTTGGGAAATGGGTTTTGCGAAAAAATAAAAAACAAAACTCTACTAGGAAACTAATTCTATCTACGCTTTGAAGTTAAATTCCCTATAAATTTTTAGCATTTCAAAAAAACACTGCGGTGAAATACTGTGCGAGAAAACCTTTGCAAGCAAGTTTTCTCGCTTGTATTGTAGCGATTTTCCGTTACGCGTTTATGCCGGCAGCCCGCCCCGTTGCAAACGCGGTTTGAAGATTAAATCCACCCGTAAAGCAATCTACGTCTAACACTTCACCGGCAAAAAACAACCCATTTATCAATTTACTCTCCATCGTTTTGGGGTTGATTTCTTTTACGTTTACGCCGCCTGCGGTAACAATCGCTTCTTCTATCGGGCGTAGCGCTTTAGGGTAAAAAGTTACCCCTTTAAGCGTTGCAACAAGCCTTTTGCGTTCTTCACGCGTTATTTCTCCGCATTTTTTTTCGGGAGATATTCCCGCGCGCCTTAAAATAAACGGCACTAAAGAAGAAGGCAACAGCGCCCTAACCATCGATTTAGTTTCTTTGCCCCTTGTGGCTTCCATTTCGCGCAACAACCTGTTTTCAAGCGTTTTTTCGTCAAGCGCGGGTTTAAGATCCAACACTAGCCTTACGTTTTTAAAATCCAACCTGTTTATCAAACAAGAACAAGAAAGAACAATCGGACCGGATATACCGAAATGAGTGAAAAGCATTTCTCCGAATCCTTTATATATAACTTTATCGCCGCAAAGTGCAGTAAGCTCCGCATTTTTTAGCGACAAACCTTGCAAGCCGTAAAAATCCGCGTCTTTAAGTTCTATCCCGACGAGAGAAGCGCAAGGATTGACGACAGTATGCCCCGCGCTCTTTGCAAAAAGGTAACCGTCCCCCGTGCTGCCGGTAAGCGGATACGAAACGCCGCCCGTGCATATTATTGCCGAATCGCATTTTTCGATACCTTGCGCCGTTTTAACACCGACAACTTTTCCGTCTTTTATTTCAAGCCCTAAAACGGCGGTATTAAGGCGTATTTTTACCCCTGCGGCAATCATAGCTTTTTCAAGAGTTTTAGTTACGTCGCTTGCTTTATCCGATTGAGGGAAAACTCTGTTTCCGCGCACCGTTTTTAGTTTTAAGCCGTGCTCTTCAAAAAAAGTCATAACGCTTTTCGACGGAAAAGCGTTTATCGCGCCGTAAAGAAATTTCGCATTGCTCACTACGTGTTCTAAAAAATCCCGAGGCATTACGTCGTTTGTCAAATTGCAACGCCCCTTGCCCGTTATGTAAATTTTTTTGCCAAGCTTTTCGTTTTTTTCGATAAGCAATACCTCGTTGCCTTCCGCTGCGGCAAACAACGCGGAAAACATACCAGCAGCGCCGCCGCCTATTACAATAATTTTTCGCACAAAAATCTCCGTAAAATAAAAATCAAGTTAAAACTAAACCGTTATATCAAAATTTCGACAAAGCAAACCGCGTCGTTTAAGATTTCTTTTCCAACGATTTGCCCTTTTGTTTTTTTCTTTTAAAAAACCGTTCTATCTTATCCCCTTTTTTATAAATCAAAACAGTTAAAACAACTGTTAGCGCGAACAGCAAAACCCATAAAACTATACCCCACCACGTATCGAAAGGTATTATGCTGTTGTTCATCGAATAAGAAGAAACGAACACCGAAAAAACTCTCGCGATAAAAATCATTCCCACAAAATACCACGCGCTCATAGTGGTTATCCCCGCAACGAAGCAAAGCAAATCGTCGGGGAAAAAGGGAAATATAAACATAAACGTAAGCACAACGCGATCCTTCCCCTTTACGGAACGCAAACCTTTATCTAAATCGTCTTTACCGACAAGCCAGCTTGCAACTTTATAGCCGAATATTCTGCCGATAAAAAACGCCGCTAAAGAACCGCTTATGATACCTATACAACTGTAAACCGAACCGCGAAACGGACCGAATAACAACACACCCGCGCCTACTGTTATAAACGACGGAATAGGCAAAACCACAACCTGCAAAAACTGAACGGCTATAAATATAATCACGGCAAAACTGCCGAACGATTGTATATAATTTCTAAACTCTTCTACGCTTTTTATTTTATCGAAAAAACCCGATATATTTAAAAGATACAAAAGAAGAAGCGCGCAAAAAATCAGCACAATCGTTATATAAAGAAGTTTATAAATAAACGCCTTATTCAACCTAAAAAAAACTATCGTCAAAACGGTTATAACGGTTATAAGTCCTACGGCGAGAGCTTTTATTACACCCGAATAATCGGCAAAAAAGCCTGTTTCAAACGTTTCGCAATACAGCACAGCAAAAACTATTCCCGCGCAACCCAATAGCGAAATGATTATTATATTTAGTATCTCTTTGATAATACCGATATGCTGTTTATCCATAATAATATTATATTACCGTCGCCGAAAGTTATCCGAACCTATAAACTTTTTTAATTATTTTTATACCAACTAACGGCAAGTTGGTCGCACCGATTGTTATATTCGTTATCGGCGTGACCTTTTACTTTGATAAACGTAACCTTATGTTTTAGCGTAAGTTCGTACAATTTTTGCCAAAGATCGGGGTTTTTTACCGGTTTTTTCGCGGAAGTTTTCCATCCGTTTTTTCGCCACACGTCAAGCCAGCCCTCGTTCATCGCCCCGACAACGTATTGCGAATCGCTGTAAACTTCTACAAGGCAAGGCTCTTTAAGCGCTTCTAACCCGTTAATCACCGCGGCAAGCTCCATTCGGTTGTTCGTCGTAACTTCTTCTCCGCCGACGATTTCTTTTTCTAATCCTTTATAAATCAAAATCGCCGCGTAACCGCCTTTGCCGGGATTGCCGCTGCAAGCGCCGTCTGTATATAACGTTACCTTTTTCATATTATATTTTTTCCAGCTCCTCCGCGCGATTTATACACGCGTCAACCGCTTTCTCCGTGATAGAAGCAAGATTTTCTTCCTCATAAACTTTCACCGCTTCTATAGTAGTGCCGCCTTTGCTGCATACTGCGGAAATCAACTCGTCTAACGTTTTGTCGGAATTAGCCAAAACCATCTTTCCCACGCCAATCATCGTGTTTGCGGCAAAGTTTTTTGCCGTTTCGCTATCAAGTCCGTGCTTTATGCCTGCGTCAATTATCCCTTTAAGAAACAAATAAAAATACGCGGGCGAGCTTCCGCTTATTCCCGTAACGGTATTTAACAAATCTTCTTTAACTTCCGCCGTCTTTGCGAAAGAAGAAAAAAGCCCCGAAACGAATGCCGCGTCTTCTCCGTTAAAATCGGACGAATCTATTCCGACAGCGCCAAACCCTACCGAACACGGAGTATTCGGCATACATCTAGCAACTTTCGCGTCGGGGAAGGCTTCCTTTATCTTTTCTTTTTTCACCCCTGCCATTATCGAAATAAATTTTTTACAAACGTTTTGCCCGTTATACTCTTTCAGTTCGGAAAAGTTTTGCGGTTTTACGGCAAAAAGCACGTATTCGGCTTTTTCAAAAACGTCTTTCGCCTCGGCAACGTAAACGTTATACTTTGCAATACGGTTGCGCGCTTCTTCGGATTTATCGGTAACGATAATTTCTTCCGGCATTAAAAAACCCGAACTTATCGCGCCTTTTGCTATAGCGGAAGCCATAAATCCCGCTCCGATTATACCTAACTTAAAATTCTTTTTCATTTCAGCCTCATTTTGATTGACTAATTTTTTTATTTATTATATAATCTTTTATGCTTTTAGGGGAGTGGCTCAATTGGTAGAGCAGCGGTCTCCAAAACCGCCGGTTGC
>CAZXOQ010000049.1:0-8983 GCA_964642415.1 uncultured Christensenella sp.
CTTATTATTATAGAGCCTAATATGTCTATAACGGTATGCGTAGGGCTTTTAACGTTAACGATAATTTTCGCCGCCGGCGCTAAAATAAGAAGTCTTGTCATAATTCTTCTTCCCGCGGCGGTTTTTGCCGTGGCGCTGATTTTGATTGAACCGTATAGGCTTAAAAGACTTGCCGCCTTTATAGATCCGTGGGCTAATCCTAAGGGCGAAGGCTATCAGCTTTTGCAATCTCTTTACGCGTTAGGCTCGGGCGGTTGGTTCGGCGTAGGGCTTTTCAAGTCAAGGCAAAAATACGCTTTTTTGCCTTTTGCGGAATCGGATTTCATACTTTCCGTTATAGGTGAAGAAACGGGCTTTATCGGATTACTGTTTTTTTTCGGTTTGATTTTTTTTATAATATGCAGAGGCGTCGGCGCGGCAAGAAAGGCGAACGATACTTTCGGTTTTTTGTTGTCTATCGGAATAACTATGATTTTCGGCATACAAGCCGCCGTAAACGCGCTTGTGGTAACGGGTAGCATACCGCCTACGGGGCTTCCGCTGCCGCTTGTATCGAGCGGAAATACTTCTATAATAATCTTTATGGCGGAATTCGGAATAGTGTATAACGTTTCTCGACACGGAACGGCGCTTTAGATAAACGTTTAACTTTTGTTAAGGTTTTTCCATAAGATAGTATATCGACGATTATCGGAGAGTGCCTAATGGGAAAATTCGTGATAAACGGTGGTAGAAGATTAAGCGGAAAAATCAAAGCGCAAACGGCAAAAAACGCCGTTTTGCCTATACTTGCCGCATGTGTTCTTACAGACGGAGAGGTGGTTATAAAAAACTGTCCTAATATATCCGACGTAAAAAATATGCTCGCAATTCTTAAGGGGCTTGGCGCTAAATACTATTTTTCAGATTCTTCGCTTGTAATTTGTTGTGACGGGATAAATAACTACAGGGTTTCGGAAGGACTGTGCGGAGAACTTCGCTCGTCCGTTCTTCTTGCCGGCGCGTTGGCGGCAAAAGTTAACCGTGCCGAAATCGCTTTCCCCGGCGGTTGTAAGATAGGCGAAAGACCTATCGGCATACATATCGACGCATTAAAAAGTTTGGGAGCGAGAGTAGAAAAATTTGAAAGCGGTTTGCTCGTTACGGGCGAGTTATGCGGCGGAACAATAGTTTTGCCTATACCGTCCGTCGGGGCGACTGAAAACGCGATGCTCGCAGCGTGCAAGGCAAAAGGCAACACGGTTATAAAAAACGCCGCCAAAGAACCCGAAATCGTCGATCTTGCCGATTTTTTAAACCTTCTTGGCGGAAGAATTTACGGCGCGGGAACGGATACGATAGAAATAGAAGGCGTAAAAAAACTCGGTTCGGCGGAATATTTGCCTATTCCCGACCGCATAGAGATAGGAACATATTTGGAAGCTGCCGCCATAACGGGCGGAGAAGTAGAGATTTCCGGCGTAAAAATAGAAAATATTTCGGCTTTAATCGGTAAACTTTGCGATAATAGTTGTAAATTGACGATAAAAAATGATATAATATACGTAAAGGTAAGAAAAAGAGAAAAGCCGTTTTTTATCAGAACGGGGTATTATCCGCTTTTTCCTACGGATATGCAACCTCAAACGACGGCGCTAGCCGCGGTGACGGGCGGCGTTTCCGTGATAGAGGAGTCGGTTTTTGAAAACAGGTTCGGCTACGCGGCGGAGTTAAACAAAATGGGCGCGGATATTTCCGTTAACGGCAAAACGGCTGTGGTTAAGGGAATAAAGCGTTTTCACGGGGCAAGCGTTGACGCAACCGATTTAAGGGGCGGCGCGGCACTATTGCTTGCCGGTCTTAATGCGGAAGGCAAAACCGAAATAAATAAGTCGTTCTACGTAGAACGCGGATACGACGGAATTGAAAATAAACTAAGGGCGCTAGGCGCGGATATCGTTAAAGAATAGTTGCCCGACGGAAGAGATTTATATGAAGAACAGAAAGATTTGCGCAATATTGATAGCGGCGGCGTTTGTCGTTTCCGCGTTGTTTTCCTTCGTTCTTTTATCAAGGATAAAAAGGGTAGAAGTCGAATACGCCGTTTCAGCCGAAACGGATACCGGTCGATTGCAGGCTTCGTTTAATTCACTAAAAGGCGAGCTTTTGTGGTTTACCTCCGATGACGACGCCGAAGCTATAATAAAAGACTATCCCTATTTTTATTTTTCAAAAAAGGCAGAAAAGATTTTTCCCAATACGATAAAACTTACCGTATGCGAAAGGCGAGAGGTATACCGTTTGATCGCAAACGAAAAAATCTATATTCTTAACGAAGAAGGTATTCTTCTTTCGATTGAAGAAGAAAGAGCGGAAAGCAGAGAGCTTATCACCCTTAAGTTTGACGGCATAATTATAAAATCGGAAGAGTTGGGCAAACGGCTTGTTATCGACGACGAAGAGTTGTTCGACGTATTTTTAAAAACAGCCGAAGCCGTGGATCTTACCGATAATATAAAATCTATTACGGTATTGTCAAAAACGGAGAAACGCGACTTTTTAATCGAAACGTATACGGGCGTTACGATAGAAATTCCCGATGCGGACGATTGCGGTATGGAAAAAACTCTCGCGGCGTTTTCGGCGTATAACGAAAGCACGGAAGATTATTACAAGGCTTTTTGTACTATAACGGTAGTCAAAATGCAAAGCGGTGAATTGAAGGTAGAATGGACCGAAATGCCGCGGTAGCTTTTGGTTTGCCTTTACACTTTTTCAATTTTATAAAACGGAGATAAAAATGCGAAAGAAGCAAATAGCCGTTCTCGACGTAGGTTCTTCTAAAATAACCGCCGTTGTGGGAGAACGCGGACTGAATAAAACCTTTTTGATAAAGGCGCGCAAAGACTTTTATTACGACGGTTTTTCGGGTAAAGAGTTTTTCGATACCGAAGAGCTTAAAAAAATAATCGCCGCAAGCGCGCGGTTTATAAAAAATTCCGTCGGCGCGGAAGCCGACGCCGTTTACGTTGGCGTGCCGGGGGCTTTTACGGACGTCACCGTAAAAGAAAGTCAAATTTCATTTCCTAAAAAAAAGAAAATAACCGAAAAAGATACGGACAACCTTTTTGATTCGGCATTCGTTATGTCGTCCGCAAAAAAAACGCTTATCAACCGCTCCGCGATTGTTTTCGAGCTTGACGGATACAGAAGGCTTGCTAACCCCATAGGCGAAATAAGCGAAGTGTTAAAGGGCAAATTGTCTTTTATAACGTGCGATAATTATTTTATAGACGCGATACGTCCCGTTCTTGTCGGTTCGGGCTTCGGTTCGGTAGAATTCGTGTCTACCGCGCTTGCCGAGGCGATGTATCTTTTAGAAACCGAAACGCGAGATAAAATCGCGGTGTTGATAGATTCGGGATATATAACGACAACTTATTCGATTATACAGGGTGACGGTATATTATATCAAAACACCTTCGATTTCGGCGGCGGATATATAACCGCGGCTATAACCGAAAGTTTAGAAGTTCCCTTCGATATTGCCGAATCGCTTAAAAGAAAGATAAGCATAAGCGCTTCGCCTTCCGGCGCGTACGACGTTGTTTCGTGCGAAAACGGAGAGTATTATTCGGCTGAAACGATACGTGAGATTATGAGAAATTGTCTTGACGTATTGTGCGAAAAAATAGAGGAATGCGCTGAAGCTTCGGGGTACGTTATTCCCGATTACGTGCCGATAGAAGTAACGGGCGGCGGCATATCGTATATCCGCGGCGCAACCGCGCATTTATCGGGTAGATTGGGGGCTTTTGTCGAAACGGTTAATCCAAGAGTTCCGTTAAAAGAAAAACCTACCGAATCTTCCGTTTTGTCGTTACTTGATTTGACATTTTAGTTTAATGTGATAAAATATATATAACCGCAAATTAAAGGTGGTTTTAAGGAAAACGCAGTTTTGCGAAATATAATTTATAGGAGAAGATAAATATGTTCGGAAACGATAATTTTAAGGTCAGTTCGGCGGTGATAAAGGTAATGGGCGTCGGCGGCGGCGGATGTAACGCCGTTAACAGTATGATAGACTCTAATGTGTCTAGCGCGGAATTTATAGCCGTAAACACCGATAACCAAGCGCTATTGCTTTCAAAAGCGCCAACGTGTATTCAAATAGGCGAAGCTCTTACCAAAGGTCTTGGCGCGGGTAGCGATCCCAACGTGGGCGAAGCCGCTGCTGAAGAAAGCAAAGACGAAATCGAAGCGCTTTTAAAAGGCACGGATTTGTTGTTTATCGCCGCGGGTATGGGCGGCGGAACGGGTACCGGCGCGGCTAGCGTTATAGCGAGAATAGCTCGCGAACTCGGTATTCTTACCGTTGCGGTTGTAACCAAACCTTTTTCTTTTGAAGGTAAGGTTAGAAACGCCAACGCTAATAAAGGTATTTCAAATCTCAGAAAATACGTAGATACGCTCGTTATTATTCCTAACGACAAACTTTTGCAGTTTTTGCCGCAACAAATAGGTGTTTTAGACGCGTTTAAGGTTGCCGACGATATGCTTAAGCAAGGTATTGTCGGTATAGTGGATCTTATCGCAACGCCTTCGCTTATAAACCTCGATTTTGCCGACGTAAATACCGTAATGCGCAATCAAGGTTTGGCTCATATGGGTATCGGAAGGGCTAAGGGTGAAAACAGAGTGATAGAAGCGGTAAGACAAGCCGTTTCCAGCCCGTTGCTCGAAACTACCATAGAAGGCGCGCGTTCCGTTATCCTTAACGTTACGGGCGGCAAAGATTTGCTTCTTTCAGAGGTTAACGAAGCAGCCGTTCTCGTTCAGGGGATAATAGATTCTTCCGCGAACATTATTTTCGGCGCGACGATAGACGAAACCGTGGTGGACGAGGTTAAAATAACCGTTATCGCAACGGGATTTAATTCCGCGACGGAAGAAGATAAAAACGCCGTTGCGGAAGAAGTGAAAAATCCCAAGCCGGTTGAAAACGTAGAAGCAAGCAACACCGCGTCTATTCTTCGCGATATGGGTGAAGTCCGTAAAGATACGCCTAAAGTCGCGGTCGGTCAGTCGGTTGACGCTAAAGCGGCGTCTGCGGCAAAACCGTCGGAACAAGCGCCGTTGCACGTTCAACAGTTATGGGAAGTTCAACCCGTTAGAAGAGAAGAGAAAGCTCCCGTTGTTTCTCAACCTATCGTAGAAGAAAAACCCGAAGAAATTCCGCAACTTAAACAAGAAGAAAAAAAGAGTAAAGAGTTGCCTGCTTTCATGAGAAAGCTTTTCGGGAAAAAATAAAAATAGTTTTATCAAAAATAAAAGACGTATTTATCGAAAAATCGGTTTATACGTCTTTTTTTATAACGCCTTAACATAAACGCGATACGTCGGCATATATTGAAATAGAAGAACAATAAGGAGTTAACAATATGTCGTTTTTCTGTAATTTTCAATCGGATAAATGTCCCGGACCGATTAACGGTAATCCGATGAACGGCTTATGCGAAAAGGTTTGTATTCAGGCAAAAAAAGTATTCGACGCGTGTATGCAGCAAAGTCAGCTTAACGATATCGTTTTAGATTTGACTAATCTTACGCCGACCAATCCTACATATCCTTTAACGTTTATAAGCGCTAAAAGTACCACTCAGTCCGGAACGGTAAGTAATTTGTTGATAGAGCCTCTTGCGGAACGTCCTCGCTCGGCGCGGGTAAAATGCGATATAACGATACCCGTATCCGTTGCGTATACAGACGCTTCCGGCACGGAGGGCGCGGCTACCTCTTACGTAACGGTATCAAAAGACGTTATACTGAATATTCCGTCGGCGTCGATAATGCCGTTTAACGTAGAAGCGCTTGTTTCGCTTGTTTCTACGCAAGGTTCGTATACGGGTGAAAACAGGTTTACAATCGATTGCTGCGTTTCTATCATACTTAAAATAGTTATGGACGTAGAATTGCTAGTTCCCTCTTACGGGTATACGCCTATGCCGCCTTGTCAGGAATACACGCAAGAGGTGTGCGCCGGATTTTTTGAATTGCCCATGTATCCGGAATAAAGCCGCTTTAGCAAGCTAAAACCGCGTGGTTTACGCTATACTATATACGCGCCGCAAATTTTTTGCGGCGCGTATAAGTTTACGACTTTTTTCGCATAAAATTTCGGTGGTTTAATAAATCGCCGTATTTGTTTTGCAACAATATCTATGCGATAATATTTGCTTTTTTAAGTTAATGTTATTTCTTTATTTACACTCGTTTTGCTTGTAAAAAAGTGAATTTTATTATATAATCTAAATATGAAGATTTACGCTATAAGCGATTTGCATATATCAACCACGTCGGACAAGCCTATGGATGTGTTCGGCGGGAATTGGGTTGGATATCTCGATAAAATACGCGAAGATTGGCAAAATAAAGTTACCGACGAAGACGTTGTTTTAATCGGCGGCGATATCAGTTGGGCAATGTCGTTAGATAACGCTTGCAAAGATATCGAAACGCTTAAAGACCTTAAGGGTAAAAAGGTTTTTGTTAAAGGTAATCACGATTATTGGTGGCAAACTATAAGTCGGGTGAGAGATGCTTTGCCCGACGGGTTTTTCGCGCTTCAAAACGATTGTGTGAAATTCGGCAACACGGTTATATGCGGCTCTCGGTGTTGGAGCGTTCCGGGTTCTTCCGATTTTAAGGAAAGCGATAAAAAGATTTATTTAAGAGAAATAGAGCGGCTTAAACTTTCTTTCGCCACGGCAAAAAAGTCGGTTTGCGAAGGGGATAAGCTTATCGCGCTCGTTCATTTCCCGCCGTTTAACCCCAAAAAAGAAGACACGGGTTTTACGGGGATTTTTGAAAAAAACGGTGTGAATTGCGTGGTTTACGGGCATTTGCACGGCAACCGCGTAAAATATGAGAGGGTTACCGTTAAAAACGGAATAACCTATTATCTTACTTCTTGCGATCAAACGGACAATAAATTAACGGAGATACAATTATGAGTGAAACTGAAACTGTCAACGAAAAGACCGAAGTTAAAGCCAACAAAGCCAAAGAGTATTTGAAAGCACTGCCTAAACGCTATTTTATTACGGCGTTTTCGGGGATGGCGCAAGGATTGTTCGTCACGCTGATTGCCGGAACAATACTTGCGCAAATAGCCGGCTGGATTGGCGATAACTACGTAGGTAACACCCTTATGTTTATAGCAAACATTGCCAAATCTCTTATGGGTGTGGGAATTGGCGTCGGTATCGCTTTTTCTCTCGGTAAAAACAAATTGCTTATTTTTTCAGCAGGGGTTGCGGGTTTCGTCGGCGCGTTTGCGGATAAATTGATGGTGGGTGCTTCGGCAGGTTTTACCGCGCTAACGTTCGGCGCTCCGGGCAATCCCATCGGCGCTTACGTCGTTACGATGTTCGTTATAGAAATCGTTTCTCTTTACGCAGGCAAAACCAAATTAGATATTTTGCTTATTCCGCTCGGAAGTATGCTTCTTTCGTTTTGCGGAGTGTTCGTGTCTTTCCCGTTTATTTGGCTTATCAATCAGTTGGGCGAGCTTATTGCTCTTGCAACCAACGCGACGCCGTTTTTTATGGGAATAATTGTTTCGGTTATTATGGGAATAGTTTTAACGATGCCTACGTCTTCCGCGGCGATATGGGTTGCGGTTGCAACGCCCGTGCTTTCGGTTTACGCTAAAGGGGACGAAATGTACGAGGCTATGCTTTTAGCGGGCGGCGCTGCGACTGTCGGGTGTGCTTGTCATATGGTCGGCTTTGCCGTTGCGTCTTTTAGAGAAAACGGTTGGGGCGGATTGATTGCTCAAGGCGTTGGCACGAGTATGCTTCAAATTCCCAATATAATGAAAAAACCCGTTATAATGTTGCCGATGATTATATCTAGCGCGATTTTAGGTCCGCTTTCTTCTTGCGTGTTTAAGCTTAAATGCGGTGCTTCCGGCGGGGGAATGGGAACAAGCGGTTTTGTAGGCGTATTCGATTTGTTTGAATATACTTCGGGCGCGCTCGGTGTAATCGGCATTATATTGTTGATGTTTGTTTTACCCGCGGTGTTAAATATCGCGATATCGGAATTTATGAGAAAGAAAAATATTATAAAATTCGGAGATATGAAACTATCCGACTAATAGAAATCTAGCCTCCGCTAAAAATTTAACGGAGGCTAGATTTTAAAATTATAAAACTTTTTATACGCGCTTTTTGACTAAGTGAATATAGCTGTTTTACAGCCGCAATTTTGCGGCTGTTATTTTTACCTAAAATTGCGGTAAAAGATAATAAAAAAACTTTCCAAAGTATGCATCGGAAATTTTTTTACCAAATAAAATATCTTTATTTAAGCTTTCGATCCCATTGCGGCTGCAATTTCTGCCGCTTGCGCTTTTCTTGCTTCTTCGGCGTGTTTTTCAACCGCTTCGGTTACCGCGCTTTTGAATTTTAACGCGTTTGCAATTGCTTTGATCGATACTTTTTCACCGCTTGTGCCGGTAAGCGTTACGGTGTAATATTTTAACAAATTGCCCCATAAACCTGCGTTATACGCAACGTTGTCTACTTTGTCGATATGATAGTCGATAGTAGCGATTCTTAAAATACCGGTTTTGCCGATAACGCGTTTGTTTGTTACCGCAAGCTTAGTGGTGAAATTGACAAGTAATTGCAATATTAGCGGTAGCAAGGCTATAACACTAAGAGCAATTTTAACAAATAAAATTAAACTTGCCGCCTCCTCGGCTGACATTTCGGCTAAAACCTTTGTGTTCAGAATGATTAGCCCGACGAACACGATTACCGCCCATATTACTTTGGGTACCAACGTAAGCCAACTGATTTTGGCGTCTAGGACGATTCTCTCGCCTTTCCCTAAATTCCTTTCTACGTAATTCATAGTAAGGACCTCCAATAATAAAATATTTTTTGCCGAAACTTTCGACTTTTTATATTATATATCACCTAATATACGATAA
>CAZXOQ010000050.1:0-8965 GCA_964642415.1 uncultured Christensenella sp.
CGTATAGAATTATCGTTAAATTACATATTTATTATCAAAAAAAGACTCCAAAACAAAATGTTTAGAGTCTTTTTTTACGTTGTATTTTATAAACGAAACAATTAAACGGTTATTTCTCCCTTTGCGCCTAATAAAGTTTTGTAACGCGTTAAAACGGGATCGACCGCTTCTTTAATATATTCTTCAACCTGAGATGCCGCTCTGCCCGTGTATTTATACGGGTCTAAAACGTCGCTAAGTTTATCTTTCACGTTAGCAAAAAGCGGATCGTTTTCTATTAGTTGAATAAGGTTATTGTCTTTACCGTATTTTTTTACTCTTTCGGAAGCTTTCATCGAATTAACGCGAATTCCTTCATGCAAAACCTGTCTGTCGCCACCGCATTTAACGCCTTCCATAATGATATTTTCGGTTGCCATAAACGGGAGTTCTTCTTTCACGTGTTTTTCGATGACTTTATCGTATACGACAAGCCCTTCAGTGATGTTCATATAAAGTCTTAAAACACCGTCAATTGCAAGAAAAGCTTGCGCAATGACAATACGTTTATTTGCCGAATCGTCTAAAGTGCGTTCAAACCATTGCGTAGAGGCTGTAAACGCGCAATTCGTCGGCAAAGACATAACGTATCTTGCAAGAGCGCATAACCTTTCGCTTCTCATCGGGTTTCTCTTATAAGCCATAGCGGAAGAGCCTATTTGAGTTTTTTCAAACGGTTCTTCTATTTCTTTAAGGCTTTGAAGCAGTCTTACGTCGTTTGCAAAACGATATGCGCTTTGCGCAATTTGAGATAAGACTGATAAAACGTTATAATCGAATTTACGCGGATAAGTTTGCCCCGTAACGCCGTAAACAGTTTTATAACCCATTTTATCAACTACTAAACTTTCAAGTTTTTTTACTTTGCTTTCATCGTTATTAAATAGCTCCATAAAACTTGCTTGAGTTCCCGTAGTGCCTTTAACGCCGCGTAACTTAAAGTTATCTTTTAAATGTTGCAAAGATTCAACATCAATCATTAAGTCTTGAAGCCATAGCGTAGCCCTTTTGCCGACGGTTGTCAGCTGTGCCGGTTGTAAATGCGTAAAACCTAACGTAGGAAGATCTTTATAATTCAAAGCATATTTTTTCAAATTATCGATAACGTTCACTAGTTTTGCTATAACTATATCTAGTGCGTCGTTAATCATAATAAGCTCTGCGTTATCGGTGACAAAACAGCTTGTTGCGCCGAGGTGTATAATCCCCGCAGCGCTTTTAGCTTGTGTTCCGTAAGCTTTTACGTGAGCCATTACGTCGTGCCTAACCTCTTTTTCAAATGCTTCGGCAACGGGATAGTTTATATCGTCGGCAAACTTTTTCAGTTCGCAAATTTGCTCGTCGGTAATGTCAAGTCCTAATTCTTTCTCGCTCTCGGCAAGGGCAATCCAAAGCTTTCTCCATAAACGAAATCTTTTATCGTCGGAAAAATTTTCCGCCATCTCGCGTGAGGCGTACCTGTTTATTAAAGGATTATTATAAATATTTGTCATAAAACCACCATAAAAATTTATATTATGCGTAACATAATTTCATATAAAATCGCTAGATATTATAAAACAATTGTTCCAACGGATCTTACATGGAGAACAAGAACGTCTTTTTTATCGTAAAACTTAGTTATGTTTGAGATGAATTTTTCAACGTTATCGTTTTTTATAACGTTAAGAACGCATCCCGCAAAGCCGCCGCCATGAACTCTGCACGCCCCGTTTTCAATAAACATACTTATAATCGATAATGCTTTAGGAATGGGCTGCTCTTTAGCTCCTGCGACGTAACAATTTTGAAGCTTCCATAAAGAACTTATACCCGAGTTATCTATTGCATTCAAAAATCCGCCGTAGTCGTTACAATTTAGGCAATGCTCTGCATTATCTACACGTGAATTTTCTTGGTAAAAGTGTATCGCTCTGCAAATTGCCCTATCAGAGAGAGAATCTTTACATTTGGATAGTTTTTCAAAAAAATCTTTTTCCGATAAATCGATTAATCTCGAAACGTCCATTGCTTTTGCAACCGAAAACATTTCCGCCGGTACGGCGGCGTATTCGTCGGTTAAATCGGCATGACTTCCGCCCGTGTTAACAAGAACAAGCGTATAATCCGATAAATCGTTTTTAATTTCAGAAACGTTGATTTTATCTTTATCCGAAAAATCGAGCTTTTTTAATCCGCCGTATGCTATTGCCGATTGGTCTAGAAGCCCGCAAGGTTTACCGAAAAACACGTTTTCGGCGTATTGTGAAGCCTTTGCTTTTTCTTCCGCGGTTAATTTGTCGTTATTATATAAAAACGATAGTATTTCAGCAATCAAAACTTCAAACGACGCCGAGCTTGAAATGCCTGCGCCGCCGCAAACGTTACTTGTGCAAAAAGCGTTAAATCCGCCGACGTTATAGCCGTGCTTTTTAAAATACGCAACTACACCGCAAACCAAAGAAAAAGAAGTGCCTTTAACGTATTTTTCTTCTTTAGCGGTGTCTATAACTATATCTTTATATCCTTCGCTTATTATTCTTATTATACCGTCGTTTGTAGGAAGAAAAAACGAAAGCGTATCTAAGCTTATCGCGCACGAGATAACTTTGCCTCCGTTATGGTCGGTATGGTTGCCTACAACCTCAACCCTTCCGCTTGAAGACGCGATATACGCCGAGTCGGCCGTAAAATGTTTTTTAAAATTATCAAAAGCGTTTTTATAACGTTCTTTTTGCATTTCAAAATCCGAACCGTATAATTGCGGAAAATATTTTTCCGCTTGCGATAGGTCGGTAAAAGGTTTTTTTATCATAATCAATCCTCCGTTAATCGCTTATTAGTATACCATTTTTTATCCCTTTTGTAAATTCAATAAAAGCAATAAAAAAATTTTAACTAAAATATTTACGATAAGCCCTAAACGCGATATATTGCTTGACTAAATTTCTTAACTATTATATAATATTTAGTAGTTTTATTTAGACTTACGGAGGCGTAAAACTTTATGGATTTAAAGAAGATCGAAAAGAAATGGCAAGACAGATGGGAAAAAGATAAACTTGCAAAATTCAACCCCAAAAATATCGGCAAAAAATATTATTGTCTTGAAATGTTTTCGTATCCCTCGGCTGCAAAGCTTCACTTAGGGCATTGGTATAATTATGGTCCGACGGACAGCTTTGTTAGATATAAAAAGATGAAGGGTTACGAGGTTTTTCAACCCATGGGCTTTGACGCTTTCGGTTTACCTGCGGAAAATTATGCCATAAAAACTGGCGTTCACCCTAAAGATTCCACCGAAAAGAATATTGCCAATATGGAAGAAACGCTTAAAGAAATGGGCGCGCTTTTCGATTGGTCGGCTGAAATTAAAACTTGCGAAGAAGATTATTATAAATGGACGCAGTGGATTTTCCTAAAGCTTTATGAAAAAGGCTTGGCTTATAGAAAAGAAGCGCCCGTAAATTGGTGTCCCTCTTGCAAAACCGTTCTTGCAAACGAACAAGTTGTTAACGGCGCGTGCGAGCGCTGCGGTTCGGTCGTTGTTAAAAAAGATTTAACGCAATGGTTTTTTAAGATAACCGAATATGCCGAAGAGTTGTTGCAAGGTCTTAAAGATCTCGATTGGCCCGAAAAAACCAAGCTTATGCAAAAAAATTGGATCGGTAAGTCAACCGGCGGTGAAATTGAATTTACTTGCGAAAGCGGCGATAAATTTAAGGTGTTTACTACCCGTGCGGATACGTTGTTCGGCGTTTCTTACGTTGTACTAGCCCCCGAACATCCGTTAGTAAAAAAGCTTACGTCTGAAAAACAGAAAAAAGCCGTAGAAGATTATATTTTACAAACTTCTAAAACAAACGAAATAGACAGACTTTCTTCTACTAGAGAAAAAACGGGCGTTTATATCGGACATAATGCGATAAACCCGATAAACGGCAAAAGCGTTCCTATTTACGCAGCCGATTACGTTTTATATTCTTACGGCACGGGTGCCGTTATGGGTGTTCCCTCTCATGACGAAAGGGATTTTGCCTTTGCAAAAAAATACGGCTTGCCCATAACTCGCGTTATAAAAGGCATAAATTGCGACGACGAACTTCCTTTTGCCGATGACGGTATTGTTATCAACAGCCCCGGATTTGACGGAATGAACAGTGAAGAAGCAAGAAAAGCCATATTAAATACCCTTGCAAAAGAAGGTAAAGGCGAACATAAAACCAATTACCGTTTAAGAGATTGGCTTGTTTCTCGTCAACGCTATTGGGGTGCTCCCATTCCCGTTATTCATTGCGACAAATGCGGTGCCGTTCCCGTTCCGTACGAAGATTTACCCGTTAAACTTCCGTATGACGTAGAATTTACGCCGGACGGAGAATCTCCGTTAGCAAAACATAAGGGCTTTATGGAAACGACGTGCCCCGTTTGTGGCGGTCCCGCACACAGAGATCCCGATACGTTGGATACGTTCGTTTGTTCTAGTTGGTATTATTTACGTTATCCCGACGCGAACAATTCTAAAGATCCCTTCGATCCCGAAATCATAAACAAAATGCTTCCCGTAGATAAATACGTCGGCGGAGCAGAACACGCATGTATGCATTTGCTATATGCCAGATTTATTACGAAAGCTTTAAGAGATATGGGATATTTGAAATTTGACGAACCATTTAAATCTCTCGTTCATCAAGGCGTAATTCTCGGACCGGACGGATTAAGAATGAGTAAATCTAAAGGCAATATCATCGCCCCCGATCCGTACGTTCAAAAATACGGTTCAGACGTTTTAAGACTTTATTTGATGTTCGGTTTCTCATATACCGAAGGCGGTCCGTGGAATGACGACGGTATTAAAGCAATAGTCAAATTTTTAGACAGAATCGAAAGATTGTGCGTTAAGCTTATAGACACGTCCTCTTCCCCATATGCCGAAATCGGTAAAGACGAAAAAGACCTTTTATTTGCAACCAATTATGCGATAAAGTGCGTGGATAAAGACCTTGATTCCTTTTCGTTTAACACCGCCGTTGCAAGACTTATGGAACTTTTAAACGCGTTTTATAAGTATGACGGACTTACGGGACAAAAGAACGTAAAGTTATTTAAAGAGTGCTTTAATAAGTTTGTGTTGTTATTAGCGCCGTGTGCGCCTCATTTTGCTGAAGAGATAAACGAAATGCTCGGCAACAAATGTTCGGTATTTACTTGTGAATTCCCGAAATTTGACGAGTCGGCGCTCGTTCTTGACGAAATCGAAGTTGCGGTTCAAATAAACAGCAAAATGAAAGCAAAACTTATGGTTCCCCCTTCTTGCAACGAAGAAACGGCGAAAGAGCTTATTTACCGCGATGAAAAACTTGCGGCTGAATTGCAAAACAAGCAAATTAAAAAATTGATTATCGTACCTAACAGACTTATTAATATAATTGTTTAACGCTTAAAGTAACACGGGGAAAGAGCAGATGGAGTTATTCAAGAAAAAAAAGGTAACGACGATAGAAAGATATAGCCCTTCGGTTAAAGAAGGGCTTTCCGTCGATCAAGTAAAAGAGCGCATACAATCAAAAAACACCAATTCGGTTGAAAAAAAATATTCTAAATCTTTTTTAAGTATTTTTATCGGCAATATATTTACCCTTTTCAATCTTTTGGGGTTGATTGTTTTTATTGGGTTGTTTCTTGTCGATGCGGAATTGATGAATTACGTTTTCGTTGTAGTTTACGTAATAAATATTTTGATCGGAATTATTCAAGAATGTCGTGCAAAAATTTGTATCGACAGGCTTTCTCTTGTTTCAGGCAAACACAGTACGGTTATCAGAAACGGTGCCGAAAAAGAAATTTTATCCAAAAACATCGTTCTTGACGATATCGTGTTTTTATCGTTAGGCGATCAAATACCTACCGATTGTATTATATTGGAAGGTAATATCGAAGTAAACGAGGCTTTGCTTACGGGCGAATCTGTTTCTATAAAGAAAAACGAAGGCGACGAATTGTTTTCCGGCAGTTTTGTTACAAGCGGAAATTGCTACGCTAAAGCAATCAGGGTTGGCAAACACAACTATATTTCTCGCCTTGCGGCAAAAGCTCGCAAATATAAAAAACCTCATTCAGAACTTATCGGTTCGCTTAAATTGATTATAAAAATACTGAGTTTTATAATTATTCCCGTCGGTGTTATGTTCTTTATTAAATCTACCGTTATAACCAATTCCCCTATTAAAGACGTTATATTAAGAACGTCTGCCGTTATAATAGGTATGATACCTTCGGGACTAATGCTGTTAACTAGCTTAACTCTTGCAGTCGGCACGATTAAACTTGCAAAACACAATACGTTAATTCAAGATTTATATTCGCTTGAAATGTTGGCGAGAGTAGATACGATTTGTTTTGACAAAACGGGAACGATTACCGACGGGCAAATGACCGTTCAAGAAGTTGTTCCTCTCACCGATAATCCCAAATATAACGTTCAAAGCGTAGTCGGTTCTATGCTCGGTTGTTTAAAAGATAACAATCAAACGGCTATTGCGCTGTTTAATTATTTCGGGCAAAATTCCGATTTTACGGCAACCGCTACCCTCCCCTTTAACTCTATTAGAAAACTTTCGGCAGTCAGTTTCGAGGGAGCGGGAACTTTCGCTTTAGGCGCTCCGGAATTTGTTCTTTCTGAAGAAGAATATGCGGAAATTAAGCCGAGAATTGAACAATATGCAGGACTTGGTTTCAGGGTTATATTGCTTGCTAAAAGCAGAAAATCAATCGTAAACGACGAAGTACCGACCGATTTTTCACCTTACGCAATAATTCTTATCGTGGATAATATTCGTAAAGAAGCTGTTGAAACGATAAAATGGTTTAAGAAAAACGGCGTTGACATTAAAGTTATTTCCGGTGATAATCCTATTACCGTTTCCGAAGTATCACGCAGAGTCGGCATAGACAATGCGGATAAGTATATAAGTTTAGAAGGCTTAACCAATAACGAAGTTTTTGACGTGGCTAATAAATATACTGTTTTCGGCAGGGTTTCCCCCGAACAAAAAGCGATATTGGTAAGAGCTTTGAAATGCGCAGGTCACGTTACGGCAATGACGGGCGACGGCGTAAACGATATTCTCGCATTAAAAGAAGCCGATTGCGCTATTACAGTCGCTGCCGGCAGCGACGCCGTAAAGAGTATTTCACATATCGTTTTAATGGATAACAATTTTAATTCTATGCCTAAAGTGGTATACGAAGGCAGAAGAGTTATAAATAACGTTCAAAGTTCAGCGTCACTGTATCTGATGAAAACGATATTTACCGTCCTTGTTGCGGCGTTCAGTTTGATTTTACCGCATATGAAGGCTTACCCCTTTCAACTTAACCAAATGAATTTATTAGAAATTTTGGTTATAGGTATTCCGTCATTCTTCTTATCTTTGCAACCAAACGACAGCCGAGTTGAGGGTAAATTTATCAGTGTAGTTATGGGAAAAGCCTTGCCAAGCGCGGTGCTAATGTTTTTAAGTGCGGCAATTATTGAGATATTTAGGTTGTTTTTAGGAACGTTTAGTGACGACGTTTACATTACTTTAGCCGTTTATGCAGTAACTTATTCGGGAATGGTTTCTTTACATAAAATATCGCAACCGTTCAATAAATACAGAACAGTTTTGTTTTGTTGTGTATTTTTAGCACTTTTCATAATCACATGTTATGCGGTTATAAACGGTTTTGAAATGTTAAGCTTGGTTAAGCTTGTTCCTGCAAAGGATCATTGGGCAAATATCTTGCTTGTTGTTTCTATTATCATGGCAAATTCTCTTATGTGGTCTACAATAGAAAAAATATGTTCTCTTATTAAGTTTAACGAACCTAAGAAAAAAACAAGAAAAAGAGCTAGAAAAAACGGTTAAAAAAGATTTATTTTTAAGCTTATTAATTAAAAAAGCGCCTATAAAAGTTTGATACTTTTGAAGGTGCTTTTTTGATATATAAGTTTTTTTAATTTTATACCTTTTGAGGTTCGGGATACGTTTCGCCGAAGGTTTCAATCGTTATTTGGTTTATAATAACGGGTTCTATCGGCTTGTCAGCGTAATTTGTTTTTACGTTTGCGATTTCGTCTACAACGTCAAGTCCTTCGATTACCTTACCGAATGCAGCGTATTCTCCGTCTAAATGCGGAGCGTTTTCGTGCATAATAAAAAATTGAGAGCCTGCAGAATCGGGAAACATCGATCTTGCCATTGATATTACACCCCTTTCGTGTTTTAGATTATTATTAAAACCGTTAGATTTAAATTCACCCTTTATCGAATATCCCGGACCACCCGTACCTGTTCCGTTCGGGCAACCGCCTTGAATCATAAAACCGCTTATAATTCTGTGGAAAGTTAAACCGTTATAAAATCCGTTGTTTGCAAGCGAAATAAAGTTATTTACCGTATTGGGGGCAATATCGGGATATAATTCGCATTTAATTTGTTTCTCGTCGTTGATTTTAAACACCGCTATCGGGTTTTGTTGTTTCATATATATTACCTCTTTTTTATTTTTAAGGCGACGCAATTTTACGCCGCCGTTATTTTTTATGTTTATTTATTTTCACCTAAAATACGCGATAAAAACTCTTTGGTTCTTTGTTTTTCAGGCGTGTTAAAAATCTTTTGAGGTGAGCCGTCTTCAACTATAACTCCGCCATCCATAAAGATTACCCGATTTGATACGTCTCGCGCAAAGCCCATTTCGTGAGTTACGACTATCATCGTAAGTCCGCTATCCGCAAGATCGCGCATTACCGATAACACCTCTCCCACCATTTCGGGATCGAGCGCTGACGTCGGTTCGTCGAACAAAATCACTTCGGGATTCATAGAAAGCGCGCGAGCTATCGCGATACGCTGTTTTTGTCCGCCCGAAAGTTGCGACGGCTTGGCGTTGATAAACGCGC
>CAZXOQ010000051.1:0-8931 GCA_964642415.1 uncultured Christensenella sp.
ATATAAAATGGATGAAAATAAACTAAAAGCACTTGACGGAGAGATTCCTCAGATCGAAAAACAATAAGGCAAGGGCGCTATAATGCGTCTTGGTCAGCAAGCTGCCGACGAGGGGATAGAAGTATTGCCTACGGGTTGCTTATCGCTTGACCTCGCAGTAGGGGTTGGCGGACTTCCGCGCGGTAGAATTATCGAAATATACGGACCGGAATCTTCCGGTAAAACAACCGTTGCTCTTCATTGCATAGCCGAAACTCAAAAAGCCGGCGGAATCGCGGCGTTCGTAGACGCCGAGCATGCGCTCGATCCCGTTTATGCGAAAAATCTCGGCGTAAATTTAGACGAGCTTTACGTTTCGCAACCGGATACGGGCGAGCAAGCGTTAGACATAACGGCTTCGCTTGTGGCGAGTAAAGCGGTAGATATAATAGTAGTCGACTCCGTAGCGGCGTTAACGCCTAAAGCGGAAATAGAGGGGGATATGGGCGATTCTCACGTAGGGCTTCAAGCAAGACTTATGTCGCAAGCGTTGCGTAAGCTTACCGCTATAACCGCAAAATCTAAAACTTGCATAATCTTTATCAATCAGTTGAGAGAAAAAGTCGGCGTTATGTTCGGCAATCCGGAAGTAACTGCGGGCGGCAAAGCTCTTAAGTTTTACGCTAGCGTAAGAATAGACGTAAGAAAATCCGACGCGTTAAAAGATTCCGACGGGGCTTACGGCAATCATACCAAAGCTAAAATAGTTAAAAATAAGGTTGCACCGCCATTTAAAACCGCCGAATTCGATATTATATTCGGCAAAGGTATTTCTAAGGGAAGCTGTATAGTCGATTTAGGCGTTCAGTACGGCGTGGTCGGCAAAAGCGGCGCGTGGTTCTCTTATAACGGTGAAAAAATCGCGCAAGGCAGAGAAAAAGCCGTCGATTATTTTGAAAGTAATCCGGAGATTTACGAAGAGGCTAAGAATAAAATTCTCGACGCTTTTTACAATAAGGGAAAGAAAGACGAATAATTCTTTGACTTTTCGTCTATTTTGGTATACAATATATAGTAGGTAATCGGGGTTATCCCCACCAAAACAAATAAACAGGAGGGCATTATTACGATGCAAACGTTAAACTACAGCTCCCTGTTCTTGGCAAACGGAGGAATTTCTGTTCCCCTTTTAATCGGCGCAATCGTCGCCGCAGCGTTAATCGCAGGGGCTATTTGCTTATTTCTCGGTATGCAATTGAAAAAAAAGTCTTTTGAAAAAAAACACGGCGATATTCAAAAAATCACCGAAAAAATGCTTGACGCCGCAAGGGAAGAAAGCAAAAGCTTAAAAAAAGAGGCTATTTTAGAGGCTAAAGAACAGGAACTAAAACTCCGTAACGATTTTGAACGCGAAACGAGAGAGAAACGCGCGGAATTCCAAAAAACGGAGAACAGACTTAATCAAAAAGAGGAGTCTCTTGAAAAGAAAGAAGAAAACCTTCTCAAGCGCAACGAGGAAACTACTCGTCAGCAAAACGCCTTAAAAGAAAAACAAATAGAGCTGGATAAAAAGCTTTCGGATATTTCCGAACAACATAACCTTATGATAAAGGAATTTGAAAAAATTTCTCAAATGTCTAAGGACGAGGCTAAAAAACAGCTTATCGAAGCAATGACTGACGAAGCCAAGCGCGACGCTGCAAGCACGGTTAAAAATATCGAAGCCGAAGCGAGAGAAGAGGGCGAAAGAAAAGCTAAAGAAATCGTTTCGCTTGCTATTCAAAAGTGCAGCACCGAACAAGCGACCGAACTTACCGTATCGGTTGTGCCGCTCCCGTCCGACGATATGAAAGCAAGAATCATCGGCAGAGAGGGCAGAAATATCAGAACGCTTGAAAACGCCACCGGTATAGAGCTTATAATAGACGATACGCCGGAAGTAGTTATCGTTTCGGGATTCGATCCGGTAAGACGCGAAACGGCTAGAATAGCGCTTGAAAGACTTATTCAAGACGGCAGAATTCATCCGGCAAGAATAGAAGAAACGGTTGAAAAAGTTAAAAAAGAACTTGAACAGCAAATTAAAGAAGCGGGCGAATCCGCTATGTTCGAATGCGGAATATTCGGTCTTCATCCGGAACTGGTTAAAATTCTCGGCAGATTGAAATTCCGTACCAGCTACGGGCAAAACGTATTGCGCCATTCTATAGAAGTTTCGCATTTGGCGGGCGTTATGGCAAACGAGCTTGGCGTAGACGTAGCCTTGGCTAAGCGTGCGGGGTTATTGCACGATATAGGCAAGGCCGTAGATTTTGAAATCGAAGGCACGCATATGCAAATAGGCGCGGATCTTGCTAAAAAGTATAGAGAGAACGCTCACGTAGTCAACGCTATTTTGGCGCATCACGGCGATACGGAAGCTAAAACGGTTGAAGCGGTTCTTGTTGCCGCGGCGGATTCTATTTCAGGCGCTCGTCCCGGAGCGAGAAGGGAAACCACCACCAACTATATAAAACGTCTTCAAAAACTCGAAGAAATATCCGGCAGCTTTAAGGGCGTTGAAAAATGTTATGCCATTCAGGCAGGCAGAGAAGTGCGCGTAATGGTTAAGCCCGAACAGGTAGACGACGGTCAAACTATATTCCTTGCAAAAGAGATTGCCAAAAAAATCGAACAAGAAATGGAATATCCCGGTCAAATTAAAGTTAACGTTATAAGGGAATGGCGCGCTACCGAATACGCGAAGTAAAACAGAAAAAACGGCGAGCTTAGGTTGGTGAAATAAATTCAACCTAGCCGCCTTTTTTATTTAAGCGAAAAAGAACGTTTTCGGCGGTATGAATGCCGCATAGGAGTGTTATGAAAAAATTTATATTGATTCCCGATTCTTTTAAGGGAACGCTTTCTTCGGAGCGCGTGTGTGAATTGATTTCAAATAAAATTAACGTGATTTTCCCCGATTCAGACGTCGTTTCTTTGCCCGTTGCGGACGGCGGCGAAGGCACTGTAGATTGCTTTCTTACCGCCACGGGCGGCGAGCGCGTAAGCTCGGTTTTTAAAAATCCCTTTTGCGAAGATATTTCCGCTTATTACGGTATGATAAGCGATGATACCGCCGTTATCGAAACCGCGCAAACGGCAGGGCTTCCGCTTATAGAGGATCGCAAAAATCCGCTTAAAGCTTCGACCGTCGGGGTGGGCGAGCAAATTGTTCACGCGGCGCAGCGCGGCGCGAAAAACATAATAATAGGGCTTGGCGGTTCTTGTACTAACGATTTCGGTTGCGGCGCGGCGTATGCCTCGGGCGTGCGGTTTTTCGATAAGAGCGGCAACGAATTTATGCCCGTCGGCGAAACGCTAAAAGATATTTACCGTATCGATAAAAGCGGATATAAACTGCGCGGAGTAAGGCTTATCGCCATGTGTGACGTGAATAATCCGCCTTACGGCGAAAACGGCGCTGCAAAAATCTTTGCCCCGCAAAAGGGCGCAAGCGAAAAAGAAGTAGCTTTGTTAGACGAGGGCGTAAAGCACGTTTGCGATATACTTAAACGCGATTTCGGCGAGGATTATTCGCAACTCGAAGGCGGAGGGGCTGCAGGCGCGTTCGGCGCGGGTATGAAAGCGTTTTTCGATGCGGAATTGAAATCGGGTATAGAAACGGTATTAGATACGCTTGACTTCGATAAACGGCTTATGGGTGCTGACTACGTGTTTACCGGCGAGGGAAAGATTGACGGGCAAAGCATACGCGGCAAGGTGGTTGCAGGCGTTGCGGCACGCGCTAAAAATAAGAGCGTTCCCGTGATAGCAGTTGTCGGCGGTGCGGACGGGGATATGTCTGAATTATATAAGGCAGGCGTTACCGCTGTTTTTGCTATAAACAGGCTTCCGCAAGATTTTTCTGTCAGCAGATACAATAGCGAAGAAAATCTTTCTCGCACGGTAGAAGATGTTTTAAGACTGATTTGCGCAGTCAAACGGCACGATTAAAGAGCGTTTTGTTTTTTTAGTAAAACGGCTAACGGGGAATTTTCCGTTAGCCGTTTGGTCTATAAACGCCTTATTTTGCCGTGAATTCGCGTTGAATATAAGAAATTGTTTGTCAATCTATTCGCGTCAAGTGTTTTTCATTATAACGGAATTAACGCATTCGCTTGCGTGTTCGCAAGTGTCTGCGCAGCGTTCTAAGCTTTCGTATATTTTATACCAAGAAACGGCTTCGAACGCGTCGGTAGAATTTTCGGTTATCGCACGCATAGACGACATAAAAAGCTTATCGCATTCTTCTTCTACGTCGTTAAGTTTTATAACTAATTCGCGTATTTTTTTGGATTTTTTGAAATGCTCGAATTCCGTCATTATTTCGCATAAAATTCCGCAAGCCGTTGCGATGTGTTTTGCAAACGTTACGGCGGATTTATCTATTTGTTTTACGTTGTAAATATAAAACTTTTGCAAAACCTCTTCTATTAAGTCAACAACGTCGTCTAACCGATGGCTTAATAAGTCTAAGTCTTCGCGGTCTACCGGCGTAACGAAAGCTTTTGCCAACGCGCCGTTCATTTCGTGCTTCTTTAAGTCCGCGGCATGTTCTATTTCATGCATACGTTCTATCATTTTTTCAATATTAGCCGCGTCGAAATTTTCTAAACAACTTGCTAAATATTCCGCGGCTTGCTTAGAAAGCTCCGCACAACTTATAAAATTTTCGTAATAAAATTTGTCGCCTTTAGCCATTTTAGTTCTCCTTTTTTTATATAAATATTAACATAAAAAGTTTTGTCATAAGAAATCCCACTAATCCGCATCCGGGGAAGGTAAGCACCCACGTAAGTACCATATCTTTAACCACGCCGAAGTTGATTGCCGATGCTCTTTTTACCGCGCCTACGCCCATTATCGAAGTGGTTTTTGCGTGTGTGGTAGAAACGGGCAAACTGTATACCGAACAAAAAAGCAACGAAGCCGCTGCGGCAAGGTCGGCAGAAAAGCCCTGATATTTTTCAAGTTTTACCATATCCATTCCGACCGATTTGATGATTTTTTTACTACCCATAGCAGTTCCCGTCGCCATAACTATAGAACAAACCAACATAAGCCATATCGGTATGTGTATATTCGAAGGCATTGTTTGACCGTTAGACATATAAACGCACAATAATATAACGCCCATAAATTTTTGACCGTCTTGAGCACCGTGCATAAACGCCATAGACGCCGCTCCCGCTATTTGCGCGCCTTTAAAAAAGGGTTCGGTTTTAGGTCGGTTCATATTTCTGCATACGTTAGTTACTATTTTGCAAGTAAGCCATCCTAATCCGAAGCCTAGTGCAACCGAAATACCTATTCCGTAAACTACTTTTATCCATTCGGCGCCGTTTACTCCGGCAAAACCGCCGTTAAGTGCTATCGCGCTACCCGTAAGACCTGCTATAAGCGCGTGGCTTTCGCTTGTGGGGATTCCGAATATCCAAGCTAGCGTTGCCCATAAAACGATAGCGAACAGCGCAGCGCTTAGCGCGATTATCGCTTTATCGGGATCTGTGCCGAAATCTACCATTTTGGTAATTGTTTCGGCTACGGTTGCGTTTAACAGCGTCATAATAAACACACCGAGAAAGTTGAATACCGCCGCCATAAGTATTGCGGCTTTTGGCGGCATACATCTGGTGACCACGCAAGTTGCAATAGCGTTAGGCGCGTCCGTCCAGCCGTTTACCAAAATAACGCCCAGCGTAAGGATAACGGCAATAAAAAGCAAAGGGTTGGCAGTCATTTGACTACAAAATTCCGCAATTGTCATAAACGTTTAAACTCCGTATTTTTATTTTTTAATAGGTTACGTCTTATTTGTGTTTATGAGTTTTTATCACGCCCGTTGCTTTTGCTATTTCCATTACGGGTATAGGCAGCAGCGATAACCCAAGCGCTATCAGATATAATTCCCAACTGAGCAACGTCATTCCGAAAACGCTTACTACGCCGGGAACGAATACGACGAACGCAGTCAGCGCGGTACATAGCCAAAACGATAAATTCATTGTTTTATTTGAGAAAATTCCTATGGTAAACAGCGAATGCGAAGAGCGCATATTCAGCGCTTGTACTAACTGACTGAGCGCAAGAATTATAAACGCCATAGTGCTTCCGGCGGTGTGGTTTAGCGCGCCCGTTACGGGATCTTTCATAGCTAACGCGCCGAGAACGTATCCCGATAGGGTGGTTATCGTTAAAAGCAACCCGTTTAGGCATATTTTTAAGCCTAGTCCGTGAGCGAATAAGCTTTCGCCCTTTGATTTGGGCTTGTTAACCATTATGTCTTTTTCAACCGCTTCCATACCCAGCGCGACAGCCGGCAAAGAATCGGTTACTAAGTTTATCCAAAGCAATTGAATGGGTATAAACGGATTGCCGAGTCCTGCTATCGAACCTAAGATTACCGTTGATATAAATACAACCAGAACTTCCGCAAGATTGGTTGAAAGCAAAAACCCTACTACTTTTTTTATGTTTTCAAAAATGCCTCTGCCTTCTTTAACCGCTTCTACAATCGTGGCAAAGTTATCGTCGGTAAGAGTCATATCCGCCGCCCCTTTAGCTACGTCCGTACCGGTTATTCCCATAGCGCAACCGATATCCGCGGCTTTAAGAGCGGGCGCGTCGTTTACTCCGTCACCCGTCATAGCAACGACTTCTCCCTTTTTTTGCCAAGCTTTAACTATTCTTATTTTGTTTTCGGGGGATACGCGCGCATAAACGGAAATGTTTTTAACTTGTTCGTCAAGTTCTTTATCTGACATTTCGTCTAACTGCGCACCCGTTATGGCTTTATCGCCCTCGTTAAAAATGCCTAGTTCTTTTGCTATCGCCGTTGCCGTTACGATATGATCGCCCGTTATCATAACGGGTTTTATTCCGGCGCGGCGGCAGGTTTCTACCGCGACTTTACATTCGGGGCGCGGGGGATCTATCATACCCACTAAGCCTAAAAACGTAAGCGCGTTTTCAAGTTCTTCAAATTTGGGATTTTGCGGAACGGCGTCTAAATTTTTATAAGCTACCGCCAATACTCGCAATGCGTTAGAACTCATTTCGTCGCAAGCTATTCTTGCTTTTTCTACGTCGCCTTTAATCGTCCTTTTAGCTATAACGTCAAACGCGCCTTTTACTATGGCTACGGGGTTGCCGTCTATCATGTTTACGGTAGTCATCAATTTTCTGTCGGAATCGAAGGGAAGTTCGCCTACTCTCGGACTTTGCGCGTTAAGCTGTTCTTGCGCGCCGCCGGCTTTATGTGCCGCAAGCACTATCGCCGTTTCGGTCGGATCTCCGATATGCTTTTCTTCTTTGCCGTCGAATACCACTTTGCCGTCGGAACAAAGACTGCCGTAGCACAGCATTTTGAAAACGTCGCCATCGGCTTTTCCGTTGAAGTCTGTGATTTTGCCTCCGTCGGTATAGGTTTTTACGAGCGTCATTTTATTTTGCGTGAGAGTGCCCGTTTTATCCGAACAAATAACCGAAGCGCTGCCCAAAGTTTCAACTGCGGGCAACCGTCTTATTATAGCGTTTCTTTTAACCATACGTTGAACGCCTATCGATAAAACGATTGTTACTACGGCGGGCAAACCTTCGGGAATCGCCGATACCGCAAGTGAAATTGCCGACATAAACGCTTCTATAACGTTGTTTAATTCAAAACCGTCCCTTATCAGTTCTACGATAAACATTATAAAGCATATTGCCAAAACCATTATGCCTAGCATTTTGCCTAGCTTTGCAAGCTTTTCTTGCAACGGGGTTTTAGTTTCTTCTTCGTTAGCGAGAATATCTGCTATTTTTCCCATTTCGGTTTGCATACCTGTGGCGGTAACAACAGCAAGTGCCGTTCCGTAGGTTATCGAACATCCCGAAAAAACCATGTTGGTTCTGTCGCCGACGGGCGCTTTTTCTTTAACATACGCATTAGCGTCTTTTTCAGACGGAACGGATTCGCCCGTCAGCGCCGATTCTTCCGATTTAAGGTTAACGCTTTTTATAAGTCTTGCGTCCGCCGGAACAAAATCGCCCGCTTCCAATTTAATTATATCGCCGGGAACTAGTGCAGAGGAAGCTATAATTTTTTCTACGCCGTCGCGTATTACTCTCGCGTGCGGGGCGGACATATTTTTAAGCGCGTCTAACGCCTTTTCGGCTTTGCTTTCTTGCACGACTCCCATAACGGCGTTTATTACGACGATTGCAAGAATCAAAAACGGTTCTATCATTTCAATCGCGTCAAAGCCGTGGGCAATTCCCTCGTAAATAGCCACGCCGAGCGATATTGCCGCTGCGATTAAAAGAATTATTATCATTGCGTCGGCAAACTGCTCCGCAAATCGGGCGGCAAGACTTTTCTTCTTTTTTTCTTTAAGTTTGTTTGCTCCGTATTTTTCGGTGTATTCGGCAACTTTTGCGGAGGAAAGCCCCGTTTTTTCGTTAGTTCCGAGTTCCGCCAAAAGATCGGACGCCTTTTTTGTGTAAGGTGACATATTGCTCCTTTATGCGAGTATGCGCATTTTTAAATTTAAGTTTCGTAAAAAAAAAAGACCATGCTTAAAAAAAGCATGATCTCGTTATTTAAAACTAAACCGAAGCCGAGCGGCTTGTGATAGCGATTTAGCTACGGCTGCTGCCGCCAACTACTCCTCATTGATAATATTATATAAATTTACCTTACTTTTGTCAAATATTTACCACTATTTTAAGAAATAAATCCGCTTCAGTTATTAAAGTTGTTTAAGCTGTCTTTTACGTAATACCCGTTAAGCCTATTTTTTAATAAGATAAATTCTTAATTATTTGTATTAGTTATTTTGATATCGTAAAATGCAACTATCGAGTGAACGCAAAAGGGCAAGCAAGAGGTAAAAATTATTTAGGTTATAACAACGCGACGGCTATAGAGCA
>CAZXOQ010000052.1:0-8699 GCA_964642415.1 uncultured Christensenella sp.
ATCATTCTTTGCTTGGACAAGCTCAGCAAGTGTTTTAGAAATATCAACTACACCATCAGTTTCAGCAACAGCAGCATCGATTTTAGTTTTGATTGCCTCAAGATTTTTAGCAGCGGTTTTACCAGCTATATCGGGAACAAGAGCCTTTTGAGAAGGATTCATGTTTTCAAATATACTATTGATTACGTAATAATCGATAACGGTTTCGTTAGTGATTTTATTAGCATTAACTTCGCCGAGAAGTTTTTCTATAGCTGCGCCTAATTGTTCAGCAACAACCTTATCTCTTTGGATTTGTTGGAAATCACCGAGCTTATCTAACAACGCTTGTTGAGAAGCGGTTAACGCATTAACAAATTCGTCAAGCTTTTCATATCTTCCGGCAACACTTGTTCCTGCAGTATATTGATTGATAAACGCTTCAAGTTGTTCTTCTATATATTTAAGTTTACCGGTAGTTTTATTACCTACTCTTTCGATTATGCTATTTAACAATGTATAAGCATCGGCAACAACAAAATCGACCGCTGAATATGCCTTGTAAACATTAGAGAAAGCATCGTATTTATTTTTAAGAGAATTAGCAGCGGTAACATCAAGCTTATAGATTCCGAGAATTAACGTATCGTCGTCAATAGCAGCGGTATCTACGGCAATTACGTCATTACCATTATAGTCAGCACCGTTCAAAAGAGCTTTTACACCGTTTACAAAATCTTTTACAGCAGTTTCAGCGTTGGTTAAAGTTGCAGTATTACGAACAGCAGCTTGAACTTCTTCTTGGGTGTAACATACACCTTCAGCTACAGCAGCATCATAAGCGGTTCTTGCAGCGGAGATATAATCTTCGTTATCAGAAGAATTAGAAGTGATTTTTGCAATAGCTTCTTCTATAACGTGCGCTTTAACGTTTATGAGCGCAGCTTTATAGAGCGCATAAGAAGCGGAATAGTTTTCGTTAGTTTCAAAATATTTAGCGGTAGTGATATAACCCTCAACGGATATAACGTCATACGTGCTCAACGCGTTATATTTAGTTGTTACAGCTTCAACAGCAGCTTTATAAGCAGCATTGCCGTTAGTAGCATCTAAAGCATTTTCAAGAGTCGGACGAACGAGAGTTCCCTCTGCAACGGCAGCCTTAATTTCGTCTAACTTGCCGATAATTTCAGCTTTCTTAGAAAGAGAATTTTTATATGCACTGTAATATTCACTATACATTTTGCTATTATATAAACGATTGAAAGCCTCAAGATCAGATTTTAAATCAGCTTCTAAGAACTTGTTCGGATCGGAAACCCTATCTTGGAGATATAACTCAACTATAGCATCAAAGTTAGTTTTAGAAGTTTCAACATCGTCAAAGGTGTTTACGCTAACGGTAGCAACTATAGAATCGATCCAAGTTTCAGCAGCGGCAACAAGCTCTTTGTACTTTTTGTCCATTGCATCAAAAGTACGATAGTTATTGATAGCACCTTTATAACGGGCATCAAGTTCGCCGGTTTCTTCTTTCTTAGGTAAAACGGCTATCGCGTTAACAATAGCGGTATAAACGTTATCAAAGTCATTGGTAAATCTAACCAAACCGTTATAATAACCGTAAAGGGTATTGATATTCTTTATTATATCTTTAGTAGCGGTATTGATTTTGTTGGAAAGATTTTGATAATACAAGTAAGAATCTTTGCAATTTGTAATATTTTCAATGTATCCTTCGGGTTTGAAAGCCTCGTCTAATTCCGCAGGTTCTACACCAACGATTCCGTTTGCCTTATCACCTTTAAGTTGATTGATTTTATCGCTTAAGTTATTATATAAATCTTGAGTTTTACCGAATTCCTTAAATATGTTTATACCACCGTCCGTAGTTTCAACGGTACGCAAATTTTTGATAGAAGCAATCAAATCTTTTACTTCTTTTTCATAATCTGCCCATTTCTTTTCGGCAGCTAACAACGTACCGTAGTTGCAAGTACTGTTGCTTACGCAATATTCGGTAGCACCCTCAGCGTTATCGTGAACTTTTACGTCGTTGGGAAGAGCATCAAAAGCATCTCTTGCTTCTTTTATTTTTTGTTTAGAAGTATTATCGTATTGAACGGTTCCGATTGCGGCAATCTTTGTTAAAACACCGTTAATCGCAGTTTGAACCGTTGAATACGTGGATAACATACTATTAAGAACGGCTATATTAGTTACGCCGGCTTTTAAGTTATTTAAGTTGTCAGCAGTTCCATCGTTGTTATAATCCGCACCGGTGAGAGCATCATAAGCATCTTTTGCGGGTTTAATTAAGCTTTCATAAATAGTATAGCAAACCTCTTTACCTACTTCGGTTTTATATCCATTTTTTGCAGCTTCGATTTTAGCTATAACGTTATCTACCGATTGTGCTAAGGTTGCAATAGCCGTTTCTGCAGCGGTAAGAATACTGTAGTGATCTATACCATCAATAGAAGTAGCAGCAGTACTGATAAACATTATATCTTTCTGATTTATAACAATGTTCGCAGCATCTCTTGCAGCCTCTACAGTGTTTTTGCTGCCCCACAATACCTCATAAGAAGTAAGATATGCATTAGAAGAACTATCCCAAACTGGAGTCATATCGTTTACAACAGGATCTTGAACAACATAAACCTTTATTCCTTTGATAGCATCAATAGCATTATCAATTTGAGTTTTCCAATAACTAATTTTAGCTTCGGCTTTAACTAAGTCTTCATAATCTCCGGAACTGGTAAAAGGTAAGTCAGAATTTTTAAGGAAAGCTAAATCATTTTCATTTCCGGTAGCGGCAAACTTATTAGCTTCCGTTCTTGCGTTTTCAACAACGGTATGTTGTTGATAGGAAGAACCGGTTACAGTATAAATATTTCTGATAGAAGTTGCCAACGTACTATAAAAATCAACCGCACCGTTTATGTTGTATTGGTTATAAATGGGTTGATAATTCTGTTTCGCGGCAACGTATGTAGTAGCTTCGGTATTTCCCGTATCGCTGTTACTGATAAACGTATACATGGAAATGAATTTTGTATCAGCATCGGCATTACCCTTTACCGCAGTTATTTCGGCAATAGAAAGGGCACCGTTATCATCGGTATCAGCTAATTCAATAAAAGCATTTACGTCACTAATAAACTTGTTTTCGTCAGTAGTGAGTTCCACAGCGGAAGCACTGTTTGCAGTTCCGAACGCAAAACCGAAGAATAACGAAGTAACAAGCATTAAGATAACGATAAAACTTTTCTTTAATGTTTTAGTCATTTTTTTACTCCTTAGATTTGTTCTTTTTTTTCTTTTTATATTGTTTTATTTTTTTATATTGTTTTATATTAAGGTGTCTTGGTAGTTACTCGTAAATAAAATTATCTACTCTCTTAAATATATCTCTTTTTTAGCCATCGTCTCTTCTCCTTATATGACAATTACTTATATTTTTTAAGACTATCTTACCGTAGGGATAGACGCTTTGCGAGGGGTTGCAATTAGGGGCAAAACTAATTTTGCCGTAAAAAGCAAGACGCCGCGGAGCAGGGTTATCCCGTCCGACAGAGAGTACATAAAATCCATTTTCCGTTTTATTCTATCACTGCAAGGCGGTGATAGTCAAGCGTTTTTTAGAAAATTTTAAAAATTATACCTTGATTTTTTTTATTACGCGCGGCGAATGCCGACGTATTTTGCATTTTTTTGGGTTTTTTCTTTTTAGTATTTATATGATAACATAATTAAAAAAATTTATCAACGGTTTTTTAAATATTTTTTTTGCCAATTTTATGATTATCGTATTTTTTGGGTTTTGGGGTTTTATTTTTATTGCTTCGGGGGGTCCGAAGCGGGTTTTTCTACGTTGGCTTTGGCTACGGACAGCATAAGTTTTATGCGGTTGAGTTGGTTAACCTCGCTTGCGCCGGGATCGTAATCTACCGCGGCAATATTTGCCATAGGATAAGACTGTTTAAGCTTTTTGATTACCCCCTTACCCACGACGTGGTTCGGCAAGCATGCAAAAGGCTGTATGCAGACGATATTGGGCGTGCCGCCGCGGATAAGCTCTATCATTTCGCCCGTTAAAAACCAGCCCTCGCCATATTGGTTGCCGAGAGATAAAAAGGGTTTTGTGAGTTCGCCCAATTCTTCTATCGGAACGGGTGAATCGAACCGAGAGCTTTGTTTTAGCGCTTTTATTGCGTGCCGTCTTAGCCAGCGTATGGCTTTTATGCCGAGTTTGGACAATACGTCCGTTTTCTTTTTTGCGGAATAATATTTATACTTATACTGAGAATTATACAAGCTATAATTTAAAAAGTCCATAAGGTCGGGCACGACGGCTTCAGCCCCCTCGCGCTCTAACAAGTCTACCAATCCGTTATTGGCAAGCGGCATATACTTAACGAGAATTTCGCCCACAACGCCGACGCGCGGTTTTTTGACGGTTTCGTCTATCGGCAAGCTATCAAAAGACCGAACGATATCGCGGCATAGCTTTTTATATTTATAGCCGCTGTTTTTTTGCGTTAGCTCCGCAACGCATTTATCGCGCCATTCTTTATACAGCGCGTTTGCAGAACCCACGGTTTTTTCGTAAGGGCGCGTTCTGTATAGGCAACGCATAAGCAAATCGCCGTACACAACGCCTTTGCCCGCGGCAAGATACGCCGATAGCGGTAATTTGAAGCCGCTGTTTTTTTCCATACCGTTGGCGTTTAGCGATATTACGGGGATATGCGACAGTCCCGCTTTATCGAGAGCGCGGCGAATAAACGCCACGTAGTTGCTTGCCCTGCAACAGCCGCCCGTTTGCGTCATAATTATCGCAAGCTTATCGGTATCGTACCTGCCGGACAACACGGCTTCCATTATCTGACCTATCGTCACGATTGAGGGGTAGCACGCGTCGTTATTGACGTATTTTAGTCCGTATTCTATCGCGGCGCGATTGTCGTTTGTCAAAATCTCTACGTTATAACCGTGATTTTTGAATACCGGTTCTAAAATTTCAAAGTGAATAGGACTCATTTGCGGCGCAAGTATGGTATAGCCGTTTTCCTTCATCGGTTTAGTATATTCCGCACGGGTATATACAAGCGGCACGGAATCGGCTTTTATGCATTTTGCGTTGCGCATATTCATTGCGGCTATCAAGCTGCGTATCCTTATGCGCGCCGCGCCGAGGTTGTTTACCTCGTCTATCTTAAGCAACGTATACAGTTTGTTGCGCTTTTCTAAAATTTCACTCACTTGGTCGGTGGTTACGGCGTCTAATCCGCAACCGAACGAGAAAAGCTGAATCAATTCTAAATCGTCACACCGCGTAACGTATTCTGCCGCGGTATACAGCCGCGAATGGAAAACCCACTGATCCACTACGCGTAGCGGTCGGGTTGGCGCTATATCTTGAGGCAAACTGTCTTCGGTATACACGTAAAACCCGTATGCCGCGATAAGCTCCGGTATGCCGTGGTTTATTTCCGGATCTATATGATACGGTCTGCCGGCAAGCACGATGCCGCGTTTGCCCGAAGAACGCATTTCTTCTATCGCGCGCTTGCCGAACGCGCGCACGTCTGCCTTGGCGCGAAGCTGTTCTTCCCACGCTTTTTTGACGGCAAGTTTTACTTCGGCAGCGCCGATATCCCATTCTTTACGGCACACGGATATCAAACGTTTTTCGGTTGTCTTTCTATCGGTGAACGCCATGAACGGGCGGACGTATCTTATGCCCTGCTCGGATATCTCTTCTACGTTGTTCTTCAAGTTCTCCGGATAAGACACGACGATAGGGCAATTATAATGATTTTGCGCGGACGGGGTTTCCTGCCGTTCGTAAAACACGCACGGGTGAAATATCGTTTTTACGCCGTGGTTTATAAGCCACATTACGTGACCGTGAGAGAGTTTGGCGGGATAACATTCCGATTCGGACGGAATAGACGTCATACCCTGTTCGTATATTTCCCGCGAGGAAAAGGGTGACAACACCACCTTGAAGCCGAGTTCTTTGAAAAACGTTGCCCAGAAAGGATAGTTTTCGTATATATTTAGCACGCGCGGTATGCCGATAGTTCCGCGACGGGGATTTTCTATCGGAGGATAATCGAACATACGCTTGCGCTTATACTCTACGACGTTTACGCCGTTATGCTTAGATTTATCCGCGCCGGCGCCTTTTTCGCATCGGTTGCCCGTTACGTGGCGGCGTCCGTCGGAAAACAAATTGACGGTAAGCATACAGTTATTGGCGCAGCCGTTGCAACGCGCGGTTGTGGTTTTATACGACAAGCCGACTATTTCCGTTATCGGAAGCATTGCGGTGGGTTTGCCGTCAAACCTTTCGCGCGCGATTAGCGCCGCGCCGAACGCGCCCATTATCCCCGATATATCGGGGCATACTACTTCTCTTTCGGTTATTTTTTCTACGGCGCGCAACACCGATTTATTATAAAACGTGCCGCCTTGAACGACTAGGCGTTTGCCGAGCTGCTCTGCCGAGGTCCGCGACGGGGATTTTCTATCGGAGGATAATCGAACATACGCTTGCGCTTATACTCTACGACGTTTACGCCGTTATGCTTAGATTTATCCGCGCCGGCGCCTTTTTCGCATCGGTTGCCCGTTACGTGGCGGCGTCCGTCGGAAAACAAATTGACGGTAAGCATACAGTTATTGGCGCAGCCGTTGCAACGCGCGGTTGTGGTTTTATACGACAAGCCGACTATTTCCGTTATCGGAAGCATTGCGGTGGGTTTGCCGTCAAACCTTTCGCGCGCGATTAGCGCCGCGCCGAACGCGCCCATTATCCCCGATATATCGGGGCATACTACTTCTCTTTCGGTTATTTTTTCTACGGCGCGCAACACCGATTTATTATAAAACGTGCCGCCTTGAACGACTAGGCGTTTGCCGAGCTGCTCTGCCGAGGTAAACTTGATTACCTTGAACAACGCGTTCTTTATCACCGAATAGGATAATCCCGCGGAAATATCACTGACGTCTACCCCTTCTTTTTGGGCTTGCTTGACGTTGGAATTCATAAAAACAGTGCATCTAGTGCCAAGGTCTACGGGGTTTTGGGCAAACAACGCTTTTTCGGCAAACTGCGCCGCCGTCATACCCAATGAGTTGGCAAAGTTTTCTATAAACGAGCCGCAACCGGAAGAACACGCTTCGTTAAGTACCACGCTATCGACAAACCCGTTACGCAAGCGGATAAACTTCATATCCTGTCCGCCGATATCCAAAACGCCGTCTACTTCCGGATCGAAAAATGCCGCCGCCGTCGCGTGAGCAACCGTTTCTACCTCTCCGTCGTCAAGACAAAAGGCGGTTTTTAGCAGCGTCTCGCCATAGCCCGTAGAACACGCGCGAGCGATAAAAGCGCCTTCGGGAAGTTGTTCGTACAGTTTTTTCATCGCCGTTATAGACGTTTGTATCGGGTTGCCGCTATTGCTTGCGTAAAACGAATAGAGAAGCTCGCCTTCCTCTCCGATCAACGCAAGCTTGGTTGTCGTCGAGCCGGCGTCTATACCCAAAAAGCATTTGCCGCGGTATTTTGAAAGCTCTTTTTTTGCAACGGTCGCCGCGGAATGCCTTTTTGTAAACTCGCTATACTCCGCTTCGTTTGAAAAAAGCGGCGGCAAACGTTTTATTTCGGATTCCATAGCGACGCCTTTTTCTAACCGCGTTATAAGTTCGGAAAGCTTTATCGGTTCGCTCTTTTCTCGCGATATGGCTGCGCCCGTCGCGGCAAACAAGTGAGAATCAGGCGGGTCGAAAGCGGTTGAATCGGTAAGTTTTAGCGTGCGCTTGAACGCGTTTTTCAGTTCGGACGAATAATGCAACGGTCCGCCCAAAAAGGTAACGTTGCCGCGAATCGGTTTGCCGCACGCAAGCCCCGATATCGTTTGATTTACCACCGCTTGAAAAACCGACGCTGCCAAGTCCGGTTTGGTTGCGCCTTCGTTTATCAAAGGCTGAATATCCGTTTTTGCAAACACGCCGCAGCGCGCGGCTATGGGATACACCGTTTTATAATCTTTTGCGTATTCGTTCAAGCCTTCCGCATCGGTTTGCAAAAGCGCTGCCATTTGGTCTATAAAAGAACCCGTGCCGCCTGCGCAAACACCGTTCATTCGCTCTTCTATCCCGTTGCCGAAATAAATAATCTTGGCGTCCTCTCCGCCAAGCTCTATCGCCACGTCGGTTTGCGGTACGGCGCGTTTTATAGCCGCCGCGGTGACAACAACTTCTTGTTCAAACGGAATAGACAGTTGCTTGCCGAGACCAATACCGCCGGAACCCGTAATTGTTAAACAAACCGACTCATCTCCGATCTTGTCGCGCGCGTCGCGTAAAAGTTCGCAAAGGGTGTTTTGCGTATGCGAAAAATGCCGTCTGTATTCGCCGTAAACAACTTTTTCGTCACGCACGATAACCAGCTTTACCGTGGTAGAACCGACGTCTATACCAACGCTGTAATTTTGATTTTTTTCTTTGGTTAAACTCATTTGTTTATACCGTCCGTACTGTTTTTACGGTACGCTTTTCTATCCGTAAATAATGCGAATAAACAAAAAGCTTTTCGGCTTATCACGATGTAAATCGCACTCGCCTTTTCCCTTTTTCTTTGTTCCGAAATTTCCCGTATATGATGATTTTAGCACTTTTTTCAAATTATTGCAATACATTTT